>JBEIFE010000006.1:0-21211 GCA_040382575.1 Candidatus Sericytochromatia bacterium | reverse complement strand
GTTTAACTCGATGTTTACCGCTGTTCGGGAGCCGGTTGACCTGCTGGCCACGCACGCCGGCGCCGACCTCGATGCCCTGGCCTCGCTTGCCGGCGCTCGCCTCCTCTGGCCACGCGCCAGGATCGTCGCTCCCGAAAGGTGGCTCCCCGGTGCCGATCGGGCAGCAGCCGAATACGCGGAATGGTTGGGCCTCGAAACCGGCCCTGTCGGGGATCGCCCCCTGCCCCGGCATGCCCTCCTGGTCGATGTCCAGGACCCCGCGAGAACCGATCTGCCAGCAGCCTGGAAGGATGCGCCCGGGGTCCTCTGGAGTGTCATCGACCACCATCCTCCCGGTCCGACCCCTGCCCCCGTGGAAAGACGCTGGATCGAGCAGGTAGGCGCCTGCACGACCCTCTTGACCGAATGGATCGACCAGGAAGGCGTGATACCTTCATCCCACATCGCCACGCTCTTGCTGGCGGGCGTCCTCGCCGATACGGGACGTCTGACCCACCCCGGGACGACTCCCCGGGATCTCCGGGCCGCGGCTCGCCTGCTCGAGTACGGGGCAGATCTCGCGCGCGCCCACGGCTACATGACACAGGATCTCGCCGACAGGCAACGGGACGACCTGGCCTTACTGGAATCCGCAAGGCGGCCGATCCGGACAGGTGCGCCCTCGTTCTGGCGTATCCGGGTCACGGCGGAGCATGAAATACCGGGACTGGCCAGCCTGATGGCTGTCTTGCTCGAGCGACATCCCGTCGACCTGGCCCTCTGCATCGTCTGCTCGCCGGGTAGGACCAGGCTCGTGGCGCGAACCCGTCTGGTCTGGCTGGACCTGCGCACCGGGCTTTCCGTGTTCGACGCCCGGGGACATGCCTCGGCCGTCACCGCGGTGGTGACGGACGCAGAAGACCCGCAGCGGGTTGCAGACCACATCGAGCAGGCTTGTGAGGCCCTCCTGGGTCCCGAACGGCGCGCGCGCGACCTGATGAGCCAGCCGGTTCACACGGTCGAACTGGAGGCAAGTCTGGAGGAAGCCTGGACGGTCTCACGCCGCTGGGGGCTCACGGTGGTCCCCGTGGTCCGACACGGGAGGCCGCAAGGCGTCTTGCACCGACGGGAACTCGACCGAGCCATCCAGCATGGCATGGGGCAGGACCCGGTCAGAAAGGTGCTGCCCCGGCGGGTGATCCAGGTCTCCCCCACGGCGCCACTCGCGGAGATCGAGGAGCTGTTGGTCCGCCATCGGGTCGGTCGCGTGCTGGTCGTGGAAGATCAACGCCTGATCGGAATCCTTTCGCGGACGGACCTGGAGCGTGGGCGGGCAGAAACACCGTTCATCCCTCTTCCCGGCCCGGGCACGATCACGCCTGCATGGCCTCCCCTCATGAAGGAACATCTCGACAGGATCCTGGCTCACACCGGCGATCGCCCCCTGTACCTGGTGGGCGGGGCGGTACGCGACCTGATGCTCGGCCGGGCTCTGGATGACCTTGACCTCGTCGTCGAGGATGACGCGATCGCCCTGGCGCGCCAGCTGGCCCCGACGCTGGGGGCACGATTGCACGTCCACGAGGCCTTCGGCACGGCTCGGCTCGAGTTCACGGACGGCCTGCACCTGGATCTGGCCTCGGCCCGGATCGAACACTACCCGCGCGCCGGGGGCCTTCCGGAGGTCAGACGCGCCCGGTTGAGCGACGATCTGAGGCGCCGCGACTTCACGATCAATGCCATGGCCCTCCGTCTGGTGGCTGGCCACGACCCCGTGCTGGTCGACCCCCATCGAGGTCGCGAAGACCTGGAGCGGCGCTTGCTTCGAACGCTACATCCCGTCTCGTTCTTCGAGGACCCGGTCCGGATCTTTCGCGGAACTCGGTTCGCCCATCGGTTCGGCCTGGAATTCGAACCCGACACGGCCGCTCAGGCGCGAGAAGCGCTCGCATCTGGCCGGATCGACGGCCTGGGGGGGGAACGCCTCAAGCTCGAGTTACGGCAAGGGGGACGCCTGCCGGATGCCAGCAGGCTGCATGCCCGCCTTGCGGCCCTCGACGCGTGGCGCTTCCTGTCACCCGGGTTGCGATGGGACGGCGTGAACCGGCGTGCCGGTCGATGGCTGGACCGGGCGTTCCAGCGCGGGTTGGTCGAGGCCGAGGAACGTCTCTGGATCTTGCTGGGCATCCTGGTGGCCTCAGCGCCAGCCGCCAGCCGCGAGGGTATCCTGGACACGCTCCTGCCCACTCGCCAGGAGCGGAGGATGGCTCTCGATGCAGCAAGCGCTCGCGATGGACTCGCCGGCTGGTTCGAGCACTGGTCCGGCTGGGATGACGGCATGCGCGCTCACGCCGTCGAGGCACTCGGTCGTCCCGGGCGAGTCGTCGCATGCTCGTGCGGGTCTCGGCCGATCCGTCGGTGGCTTCTCGAAAGCTGGCCCTTGCTCGAACGGCGCCGGCCACAGAGGGTGGACGGGGACTGGCTGCGACGAGCGGGCCTGCCCCCGGGCCCCCAGTTCCGGTCGCTGCTGGACGAATTGAAACTGGCGCTCTGGCGTGATCCTGGCCTGGATGAGGAAGCCTGGATGACCCGGCGACTTGCCAGCGACCCCACCGGGGTATAATGCCGGATAGTCCCGGAAAGGATGCACCTTGGACCTCTTCGGCAACCCGACCGCCCTGATCCATCGGCTACTCGTGTGGTTACCGCTGGCCATCGTCTCGCTTTGCGTCCACGAGTATGCCCACGCTGCGACGGCGACGGCCCTGGGGGATCCGACCCCTCGCGCGCACGGACGACTGACGCTTGATCCCCGGGCCCATCTGGACGTGTTCGGGACCCTCATGATGCTGATGGGCCCGATGGGCTGGGCACGTCCGGTCCCGGTCGATTCCCGGTACCTGCGAGGGCGACTCGGCGAACTCTCCGTCTCGCTCGCGGGGCCTGCCAGCAACGTGTTGCTGGCGCTTCTGGCCGCCGTCTGCCTCAAGTATCTGAACCTGGGTGATGCGGAACGAGCCCTGCAAACCCTTTTCTTTCTCAACATCGGGCTGGCCGTGTTCAACCTGCTCCCCATTCCGCCGCTGGACGGCAGCCACCTGTGGCCCGTCCTGATGCCACGGTCCTGGCGCGGTGCCTACGACAGGCTGCTCCCGTGGGGAACCGTCTTTCTGCTCGCCCTTCTGTTCTGGCCCGGCGGAAGCCGCTTCCTGGAGGCCCTGACCCGCTCGGGAGCGCTGTTCGTCTGGAACCTCGTGCCGTGAGCTCGCCCTGGACCGTCCGGGTCCGCCAGGTGGTCGATTTTCTGACGAAGCGTCCCGCACCGGAAGATGAACACTGGGCTCTCGAGAACCTGCCGGACGCCCTACGCCCGCTCTACCTCGCCATGCGCCCCTACGACCGCTATCACTGCACGGGTGTGGCAAGACGGTTCGCCCTCCTGGAGCCTCCCGACTGGGCCCTTCAGGGGGCCCTGTTACACGATTGCGGCAAACCCGCCGACTTCGGCCTCGTGGCGCGGATCCTGGGAGTGCTGCTCCCTGACGCGCAGATCGAGGCCGATCCCCTCACGACCAGGTGGATGAGGCGTATCCAGCAGGTGTATCGCTGGCACGGCGAATACGGGTCCCGGCTCGCGCGTTTGGCGGGGCTTTGCGAGGATGGGTGCGAGCTCATCGCTTGCCATCATGCCCGCGGCAAGGCCACGGAAGGGTCGTGGCTCGCTCGGTTCCAGGATATCGACGACGATTAACTCCTGTAACGAGCGTGGATACTTGGTTTTCCCCTGGGTACAAAGAGCGAGCGTGACTTTGACCTGGGGGGAACGTGCCACAACCGTCGATCGAGCGCGTCCACCCGCCCGTCACCCACACCCTGCGAGACCATCTCGTCCGGACCTTCCGGAATCTGGTGGTGGGCTCGCTATCAACGGTGTTCGTGGCCTGGTTGGTGCTGCTTTTCGGTTGCGGAATCGTCCTGGTCCGCCTGGCTGAATCTGCTCAAATCCAGGAGTCTGCAAGGACCCTGAAAGACCTGACGGAGCGAGAAGCCGCCATCCGCGACGTCACGTTTGCCGACGTGGCCCGCATAGCGAGGCGCATCCAGCGAACCCAGGAACGCCACCTGTCGGCTCCACGACCGGGGACGCTCCCGTCCAGTCCGACCTTGGTCAGACTCCCTGCGGGCCATCACGTGGTATCCCCACCCCAGGGACTGGCCAACGTGAGTATTCCACATGGTCAGTTCCCCACGCCCGCGATCAAGGAAGACATCCGTCGGACGGCCGCCTTCGACGAGCCCATGGCCGATGCTCTGCACGAGTACCCGACGACGCTCTCGGCCTCGTATTTCATGGGAGCGAACGGTTTCACCCGCATCCTGGTCAATGGAAACCGTACGATCGACGAGACCCTGGACGATCGCCAGTACGATTACTACCAGGTGGCCGCGAAGGATCCGGATCCTTCGGGGGCGCCTCGTTGGACGCACTCGTACCTCGACCCAGCAGGTCTCGGCTGGATGGTGAGCTGTGCCGTTCCGGTGCGCCACCAGGGTCGATTGGTCGGAGTCACGGGATTCGACGTCCCCCTCCGGAATCTCCTCCGGGTGGTGACGGAGCGACCGCTGGTGGGGCAGGGCATGGCCCTGCTCGCAGACGGGGAAGGGATGGCGATGGCCGTCCATCCCCACCTCGCCCGGTTGCTCGAGCTCGGTGGCGAACTGGACGATAACCAGGCTGCCGTCCGGTCCCGTCCTTTGCCTGAAAGCCGCAGTTTGCGCAGGGTCGTTTCGGCGGACCTCAGGCAGTTCTTCACGGATGCCCTGATCACCCCGGGAAGAGCAGAACCCCGCACTTTGGCGGTGGGCGATCGCCGTTTCGTCGTGACGCGATCGACCCTCCAGACCACCGGCTGGCAACTGTTCGTCTTCACTCCCGAGACCGCCATCCTGGCCCCGCTGGCCACGTTCCGGACCAGGTGCTGGAGCCTTCTGGGACTCACGGTGGTCCTGTTCGGCATCACGCTGGCGGTTGCCGTGGGATTGGTCCTCAGTCGGGCCAGCCGGGCAGCCGGGGCGATCGCGGCTCCCCTGCGGGAGGTGACGGACGCGACGGGGCGCCTGGGCAGTTCGCTGGCCACCCGACCGCTTCACCATGTAGGCATCCACGAGATAGACGATCTGACGACGCAGTTCGCCCGTATGACCCGGGAGCTCGTCCAGCGCGAGGAAGCCCTCGTCGAGGCTGCCGTGACCCGATCGCTGCAGGAGCGATCCCACGAATTGCTCTGCAAGGCCCTTCCACCGTCCATCGTCGACCGGATGATGGGCGGGACACGCGTGATCGCGGATTCCTTCGATTCCGTGACCATCCTGTTCGCCGATGTCGTGGGATTCACCCCCCTGGCGGCGCGACGCTCGGCCTCCGAGATCGTGAGCCTCCTCGACCGGATCTTCCTGATGTTCGACGAGATCGCCGAGCGCCACGGGCTAGAGAAGATCAAGACCATCGGGGATGCCTACATGGCCGTGGCCGGAGCCCCGGACCCCGTGCCTGACCATGCCGAGCGCGTCGCCCGGGTCGCTCTGGACATGCATCGTGCCATCGAGGCGCTGGCCCTCGACCCGCCCATGCAGGTCCGTATCGGCTTGCACTCGGGGCCAGCGGTGGCGGGCGTCATCGGCAAGAACAAGGTCCTTTATGACCTCTGGGGCTCGACGGTGAACCTGGCGAGCCGGCTCGAAAGCCACGGCGCCCCTGGCCAGACCCACGTCAGCGATACGACGGCGCAGCTTCTGCCCGCCTCGTTCGTCTGCCAGCCTCGTGGCCCGGTTCATCTCAAGGGCGTCGGCGAGGTCCAGACCTGCTGGTTGCTCGCCGAGCAAGTCGGGACAAGGAGCCCACAGGCCCCCGGGCGCCCCGAAGATCCGCTCGGACAAGCCGTCTGAGGCGCGTCAGACCGTCGCAGGCGCCGATTCGAGCGATGCGAGCAGGCGCTGGCGAATCCGATCCCGATCGCCCCGGACGAGCAACCGCTTCTCGCGAGACTTCTGACCGGCCACCAGGATGACGGCGGACCGAGGCACCCCGCAGGCCTGTGCCACGACCTCGCAACAGGCCTCGGTGGCCGCTTGGTCGACTGGTGGCGACATGACCCGTATCCCGAGCGCACCTTCCCGGATGGCCTCGACGGCCTGGCGGCTTGACCGTGGACGGACTCGCACCCGGAGGAGCCAGCCCTCCGGGTGCGTAGCAAGGACGGTATCGAGGGCCGAGGTCACAGCCGGTCGACGAAGAGCGGAGCACTCGCCTGCATCCGCCAGACCACGGTGTTGCGGGCATCCACCTCGACGACGCGGTTGTTGCCGGTATCGGCGATGAGCGTGTTACCACTCGGCAAGCGCAGGGCGCATTGCGGGTTGTTGAAGCCAGGAAGATCATCACCGGCCAGCGGACGCCCGCTACCGGCCATCCACACGAGCTGACCTGCGGAATTGACTTCCATCACCCGGTTGTTTCCGGCATCGGCGATGAGCGTGTTGCCGTTCGGAAGGCGCTGACAGTGCGACGGATTGTTGAGAATCCGGGTCGATCCGTCACCCAGGCCCCACACCGGCTGACCACTGGCGTTGACCTCGACGAGGCGATTGTGGCCCGTATCGGCGACGAGGGTGTTGCCGGTGCGCAGGCGCTCTGCCCAGCGAGGCCTGAGCACGCGGCCCTTGAGCTCCCAGACCTTGCGATCGCCGGCATCGATCTCGACGACGCGATCGTTACCCGTGTCGGCCACGAGCACGTTGCCATTCTGAGCCCACGAGGCGCCGCGAGGGGCGTCGAGACCACCGAAGCCGAGACGCGTCCAGCTGGTGGCATTGAAAGATTGCATCACGGTACCGCGCTCCGTGACCTGAAGGGCGGCGTCTTTGCGGGCATCCGCCACCAGCGTGACGCCGCTGGACCGGTTGACGACGGCACTCCACGACTCGACGGTGCGATAGGTCGCGACGGTGTTCACGTACGGATCGACCTCGAGAATGCCCGTCGCAGTCGTCACGATGGTGTTCTGGGCGCGGGCCCCGGCAGATTGCGGGGCGAGCTCGAGCACCAGGGTGGTGGAGGTTCCGGGCTTGACGGCCAGCATCCGTACCGCGTCGATGTACCCACCGTACCGAGCCCGGACCTGCTGCTGGCCGGCCGGGACGTTGGCGAGCTGGTAATGGCCACTTTCGTCTACCCGAGTGCTCACGGGAGTCCCGACGACCTCGACCTCGGCCCCGGGGAGGGGACGATCCGTGCCCGCGATCTTGACGGTACCGGCGATGAGACCGCCCGGACCGCTGTTGAGCTTGAGCTGAACGGTGACGGCCTGCTTCTGCCCCTCGCTGAGGTTGACGCCATCGGTACGCCCCGTCTGACCGTCATGCTCGGCCGTGACGACGTAGCCCGTGCCGGCAGGCAGATCCTCGAACGTCGCGACCCCGTCCTCGCTGGCCTGCTGTCCTGTGCCTGCGGGACGTCCGCTCGCATCGAGGACCTCGACGTGGGCACCGGGGACGGGCCCCTCGCTACCATTGACGGTGACGACCAGCTGGCCCCCACCCTCGCCGTCACCCGTCTGGACCGCGGTGCGCCCGCAACCCGCGAGCAACGTCACGCCCAGCAGGCCCGAGAGAAGCCAGGGAACCGAACGATGAATGGAACGCATCAGCGGGCTCCCTCCTGGCTCACGACGGGACGCTTGCCGCAATAGAAGCGCTGGGCAGGAGCGTTGCTCTTGGCCCAGGCCTTGGCCGTGGCTGCGTTGCCGGTGTCGGTCTTGACCGCTGTCACCGTCCAGGTGTACATCGCAGCCGGATTGAGGATGGTCGTCCAGATGGCCGGTACGGTTCCCGCCATGAGGTCCACCTGCTCGCCATACTTGATGCGAGTCCCCACGGTATCGCTGCGGTACCCCCTCCACATCGGGACGAGGTAGACGCCCGAGAAGACCTCGACGAAGTAGCCCTGGGCGCCCGGGACCTGAGTCCAGGAAAACTCTGGCGCGATCCCGGTGCTCTCGGCCTGGGACTCGGGCGCCACCAGTTGCGGGATCGCGAGTGGATAGAGCGGCTTGCAGTGGTCCTCACCCCGCGCCACGACCTGGCCAGCGCTGTTGAGGGCCTCGACGAGATAGCGATAGTCGTGGTCGACCCGGAGATTCATGGCACCACCGTCCTGGTACCCACGGAACGAGGACGGGACGTTGGCCCGGATGACGAATCTGTCCGTGCCGTCGTCGCAGCGGCTCACCCGGAACGAGCTGGCAAGGGCAACCTTGCTCCACGTGAGCGTGGCGTAAACCGTGACACGGCTCGGCATGGCCTGACTGAAGACCGCGAGTGGATTGGAATTGACCGTGTTGGCCACAGCCCGAACGTTGATCTGCTTGGGATCGGCCGGAGGCTCGGGAGCCGGGATGGGCTGGGGAATGTTGGTCGGAACATCCTCGGGATCGTCGCTGGGACCGGAAGGCTGTTCCTCGCGCGGATACTCGCGTGGCGCCACGGGCTGAGAGCCGGATGGATCGCCGGAACCGGCAGGATTGCTCCACGGATCCGTCGGCGTGCCCCCGCACCCAGCAAGACCGGCGAGCACGAGCCCCAGAGCGGCCCATCTGGCCAGCGGATGGCTCGAATTCGAACGAGAAATCGTCACGCGCATCGTTCCTTCCCCCTCGACGGGCCCATGCATGGACCACGTCCCTCTCCGGTTATCGGGAAAGAGGGCGCCGAGGTTGTCGCTCGAAGATTGTCCCGAGGTTAATCTTCGATGAATGCAGCGTGAACCTTGCTCACGAATTTCGTCGTGCAACGTGAACGATGTCCAGGCGAACCTTCGCGCGGAAACTGGCAGGTGAGCCGAAGGGAGAACACCGTGGACCCACTCTGGAATCTGCCCGTCGGACTGGTCGCCTGGGGCTGGTTCTGGACACTCGAACGTGCGTGGGACGGGGTCTGGAAGCGGTCCAGTCAGGAACCGGGATGGCCGAGCAGACCCGGCGAACTGCGCACGAACGACACGCCCACGAGGTAAATGATGAGGCCCGCACCCCATGCCTGCAGGGGGGGGATTCCGACGATACCGGGACCGAAGCCAGGAATGGTGCCGTTGGTATACACCCCCACCAGCGCGCCGGCCACCAGGGCGAGAATTCCGGGCAGGTTGCCGAGGGCCGTCTGCGACCACGTCGGCACCCGATCCATCGGACGGGACACCCCGAACAGCCGGGGAACCAGGAATATCTCGGCGGCCATGATGACGGTGGCCGTGGGAACGAGCACGCTGGTGATGCCACTGACCAGGAAGAGCGCCCCTTCGAGGGCCCCGAGCCCCAGCGCAGCGGCGATCCCGATCGCCCAAAGCACCAGGACGACGGATCGCCGCGGCCACTGCGTGACGTTCTCGAGCGCGTTGACCGCCTCGTAGAGGTTGGGGTCGTTGTTGGAGATCTGGATGGCACCGAAGATCAGGACCGCCAGAGGCGCTGCACCGAACAGGACGGTACGTGTCAGGTACAGCGCGGCATCGTGATCGGAGTGAGCACCCGTGAGCGCAGCGATGCCCCAGCCCACCAGCGGGAACAGCACCAGCCCGATGGCCATGGCGATCGCCAGGGGCAGGATGGGCTCGCGCCAGTCGGGCCGTCCGAAACGCCAGAAGTCGGGCTCATTGCCCCAGATGCCGAAGCCCATGACGAGACCGGCAACCTGGACGACCGAGGTCGGATCCTGGGCCACCGGTGGCACGTGGGCGAGCAGGGGCGCCAGCCCACCCTGCGTGATCTGGACCGCGGAAGCGAGCACCAGCGCGATCAGGATCGGTGCCGCCACGTACCGCGCGTAGTTGGCGACGCCCGAGAAGCCGAAGTAGTTGGTGATGCCCATGAGCAGAGCGCAGACGGCCGTCGGAACGAGCAATTGGCCTCCGAAGCCCAGCAACGGATCGAGCAACCGTGCCAGGAAGGACGCCTGGAAGCCGAACCAGCCGAGGGAAATCACGACCAGGATCGCCGAGACCAGGTATGAACCGATCTTGCCGAAGATGGATCGCGTGAGCAGGGCGTAGGTCTGTCCGGTGGCGGCGCCGAGAAAAGCGGCGATCACGGTGTAGACGAGGAGCATGCCGGCGCCCGCGAGGCAGCCCCGGACCGTGTCCACCAGACCCAGGCCCCGGTCATGGAACTGGAGGCCCAGACTCAGCGTCGTCAACCCCGTGACCATCGTGATCCACAGGAGGCCCATGAACACGGGCCCGCGACGGGCCTCGATCGGGACGATCCCCGTGGCATGATCGGTACCCCCGTTCACCTGCCCGGTGCCCCGGGCAGAAATCGACTGGTGATCGAGCGTGGACATACCGCATCCTTTCCGGCTCAACGACATCCCCGATCTTATGCCCCGATCTCCCGACGCGCCAGCTTGCACCCCGGGGCCTGCGCCCCTAGCATGGATGTACGGAGGCCAAGATGATGGATGACGAACTGCCCGAGATCGAGACGATCGACCTGGTCCCCGACCTGCCCAAACCCGTGGGAGGCGATACCAGCGTGCCCCTCCCGGATCCGGCCATCAGCCAGGACGCCCACGAGGCCGATCTGCTGCTCGACGGGATGCTGAACGAGTTCCAGGGCCACATGACGCGCATCGCGCAGCTGATCCACCGGATACGCGCCCAGGAGCTTTATCGCGCCCTCGGCTACGAGACCTTCGAAGCCTACATCCGGAGCAAGGAGCTGCGCCTGAGCCGCTCCTTCATCTATCAGCTCGCCAAGGTGGGTGAGGTGCTGGAGAACAGTGGCGTCGGCACGGAAGCCCCTGCCCTTGCCCAGCCCCTTCAGATCTCGAAACTCGCGCAGATCGCCCGTCTGCCCGACCCCGAGACCCATCGCCGGGTCCTCGAGACGGGAAATTTGCTGCTCCGCCAGGAAGATGGCCGCGAGGAAGAGATCCCGCTCAACGATATTCCCGTCAAGCGCCTCCAGGCCCACATCAACGACACGCTGGGCATCCCTAAGCGCTTCGCGAACGATCCCGACCCGGACCCCGTGGATCGTCCACGTGGCCAGGTCGCACCGGGCATGCAGAACGCCGCAGCCTACCAGGTCTACGCGCCGGCAGGCCAGCCAGGAGAGTCTCCCTGGCAAGACACGCTCCAGTCGCTGGTCAGTCTGCTGATGGGGCTCGACGGCACGAACCGGGATCAGGCTGTTGCAGCCGTGATCAAGGCCGTACAGGGGGTGCTTCGACAGGACATCCCGTTCTGATGGCCTGACATGGCCTCACGAGGCCACGACGGGAACCGTGAAGTGGAAACATGAGCCCTGACCGGGGGTGCTGTCGACGCCGATGCCCCCCCCGTGCGCGACGATGATCGCCCGGCAGATATGCAGCCCGAGACCGGTGCCACGGGCTTCTCCGCCAGCAGACAGGATCTGACCGAATCGCTCGAAGATCGCATGCACGAACTCCGGCGGGATGCCGGGCCCCCGATCTTCGACCTCGAAACGCCACCAGTCACCTTCATGGAGCCCCCGGATCGTGATCCGCGAACCGGATGGAGCGTGCTGGAAGGCGTTGCCAAGCAGGTTGACGAAGACCTGAACGATCCGGTCCGGATCGACCCGAACCATGAGGTCGTGAATCTCGGTCACGATCTCGAGCCTTGCCCGGTCTGCCAGGGGACGCATCTGATGCAAGGCCATGTCGACGAGTTCCCGGATATGCACGTCCTGCAGAACCAGCGTGAGACGGCCAGCCGCCATGCGCTCGACATCCAGCAAGTCGTCGACCAGACGCCGCAGACGCTCGGCATTCGACACCGCAATGCCCAGCAGGTCCTGGCCCATCTCATCGAGGGCGCCGTGGCGACCATCGGACAGCAAGGACAGGGCCCCGTAGATGGCCGCCAGGGGCGTCCTGAGTTCGTGGCTGACCTCGGAGAGCGTGTCCAGGCGGTGCTGCAGAAGACGCTCATGCTCCGTGATGTCTCGATAGACCCACATGTGACCGAGTTGCGCGCCCTCGAGATGAACGGGCAGATAATCCCGTTCGAGAATGATCCCGCTCACGAGGGGGAGACGCTCCCCCATGCTGGCCTGGCCGTCTGCCAGCAGTTGATCGATGCGCGCGATGAAATGCTCGGGTTCGGGAAACAGGGGGGCCAGCATCCGTGCGCCCTGCTCGCAATCGCGACCGACCCAGTCGGCAGGAGTTCCCGGCAGGGAAAAGATCCGGCAGAGTTCGGGATTGATGAGCAGGATGTGCCGATCCGGTCCCTCGACGAGGATCCCGGCTCGCAGACTCGAGATGAGGATCTCGAGTCTGCGAGCATCCACCGCCTGGGCACTGACGGTTAAAGGGCGTTCAGCCACGCGCGGACCTCCCGGTCGAAGTGGGCTCACCGGTGAAATCTCGGACTGGTTCGCGATCGAGGTCGAGGACGTCATGCCAGAGGCGTGCGATCCCCTGGGCTTCCCGTGCCTCGACCCAGCAAGCCAGATGCAGCGGTGCTCGGGACCAGCCCAGACATCGAACGCCACGATCCGCGACGGCCTCTCTGAGCGAATCCTCGATGGCAGGACGGGACACAAGACCTGTCCCCACCACCGACACGCGTGCGAGATCGGGCTCCACGACGAGCCCCTGGAGTTCGTCGCGCTCGATCCTTTCGACGGCCACGCGACGAGCGGCGGCCAGATCGGTGGAAGCGAAGCCCCGGACCAGCGCATGCTCCGGAGTCTCGATCTTGACGGGCGTCAGGCCTGCTGCCTGCCAGGCCCCATCGAGCTCCTCGGCCAGCGCTACTGGATCTCCGGGCTCGAGGAGGCGAAGGAAAGTCCTCCCCCTTTCGAGCGTCACGCCGCGAACCGGGTCAGTCCCGGCGATCGCCTCGACGCGGGTCACGAGGGTCCCGGGGCCCTCGTCGAAGGTCGAGCGCACGCGGAAAGGAAGCGAACCGGGAATCGCGGCCTCGACCGAGCGCGGATGCAGGACCTTGGCTCCCAGCGAGGCCAGCTCGAGCATCTCGTCGTAAGAGATGACCTCCAGCCGCCGCGCAGCCGGTACTTCGCGCGGGTCAGTCGTGTACACGCCATCCACGTCGGTGAAGATATCGCACATGTCCGCGCCCAGAGCCGCTGCGAGCGCGACGGCGGTGGTGTCCGACCCGCCGCGACCGAGGGTGGTGATCGCCCCGCTGGCCGAGAGCCCCTGGAACCCTGCGACCACGACCACCCGCCCATCGGACAGGTGCTGCCGGATGAGCGCAGGATCGATGTGCGAGATGCGAGCATCCCGATGACGCCCCTCCGTCCGGATCCCGGCCTGCCAGCCCGTGAGACTCACGGCCGGGACCCCGCGATCCAGCAAAGCCTGGGCCACGAGCGCGATGGAGACCTGCTCGCCCGTGGCCAGCAGCATGTCCATCTCACGTCCGCCGGGCTCGGCCGTGAGACCGGCCATCAGAGCAACGAGTGTATCCGTGGTCTTGCCCATGGCCGAGACCACCACGACCAGATCGTGGCCACGGGACCGTTCTACGGCGATCCGGGAGGCCACGTGACGGATACGGTCGAGATCCTGGACCGAGGTTCCGCCGTACTTGTGGACGATGAGCGCCATCCAGACCCTTTCTGCAACCCGGGACGCCCCCATGATAGGTCGAGCGCGCCCGGGGGACAACCGATGGCGCCCGTGCGGGTTGGCCACGATGGCCGTGCCCCTGGCGAGGAGAACCCTCCAGGATCGATCTTGCCCCCGATCGAGAAGCGGAGGAAACGGTGCTCGTCATCCTGATCGTTCCCCCGGACCGCCCCGGCATCCAGGTGGACCGGGACAAGGCCGGCGGACTGGGCACGGCCGTTCGCGGCTCGAGCCGTCGGCGTCCCTCTCCCCTCACGCCACCGCTGGATATCCTCTATACGGCCGCGGTCCTTGAACGCGCGGGCCATGACACGCATGTCTGGGATGCCCCGGGCGAAAGTCTCGATCCGGAGGCCGTCCTGCAACGGCTCACCGGGCTGGAGACCGGAGCAATCGCCGTGGGCTTGCGCCTGAGCCTGCCGACACTGGAAGACGACCTGGAGCTCGCCACGGCCATCCGGGGGAAGTTTCCGGACTGCCGCCTCTTCCTGTTCGGTAACGTGATCCAGACGACGCTGAGCGACTGGCAACATCGCAACCCGGCCGATGCCGTCCTCTTCGGAGAGCCAGAGGGGCTTGCCGCGGCGTTCCTGGAGCAGAGCCCCCATCCTTCGGTGCTTCAGGACCGTCGGCAGATCGAGACGGCGACATGGGCATTGATGTCAACGCAAGATCTCAACTTATTGCCTTATCCTGCATGGCACAAGATCAACATGAATCGTTACAGCCACGACGGAACGATTTCGGGAGCCATTCACTACGTCCAGACCAGCCGGGGCTGCCCCCGCGCCTGCAGCATGTGTCCCTATTACGTGCACCAGGGCGGCGCCTGGCGCGCCAGGTCGGTCGAGAACGTCCTGGCCGAGTTCGCGTATCTGCATGCCCTCGGAGTCCGTCGCGTCCAGGCGCGAGACCCCAACATCGGGCTGGTGAAACCGCGGCTCCGGGCGATCGCGGCAGGGATCCAGGAGGTGGCCCCCGGTCTGCGGTGGACCCTCGAGACCGATCTGGAATCGCTCGACGAGCCCACACTCGATGCTCTCGCGGCCAGTGGGCTGGAGCGCATCATGACGGGCATCGAATCGGTAGATCCGGGTATCCTGCGCGAGATACACCAGCACCCGGACGCCCTGGATCTGACGGCCCGGAACATTGCCCGCTGCCACGAACGCGGGATCGCGCTGACGGGATTCCTGGTCATCGGCTCGCATTCCGAGACTTTCGACACGGTGCGACACACCGTCGAGCGGGTCCGGAGCTGGGACGTGGAGGTCTCGCTCTCCCTGATGACGCCCTATCCGGGTACGGTGTATCGCGAAGAGGCGCTGTCGATGGGGCATGTCGACGAGAGCGCTCCGACCTCGGCCTACACCGGGACTTCTTGCGTCGTCCGAAGCAAGACCCTCGACCGCCAGGCGCTCGGCCTCGCGCATGCCTGGGCCGGAGCCCAGCTCTCCCTGGCGCGGCAAGCCAGACGGGTGCGTGACACCCGGGGCTGGCAACGAGGTCTGGAGCGGCTCCGCCAGCTCCGTCGCTGGGGCGAGGCCCGGTACTGGGACGCCAGACTCTCCGTGGCGCGAAGACGGCAAGAGGGCTCGTTCCGCCCCCCTGGCAGCAGCCGATGAGGATCGCCATCCTGTGCCCCGAGGCCTTCGACGCAGGTGGCATCGGTCGACACACCTGGATGCTGGCCAGGGCGCTCGCCCGGGCGGGGCAGGAGGTCGAGGTCTTCCTTCCGGGCGACGGGCCGTCGCCCGGGCCCGGGGTCATGGTGACGAGCGTCGGCCCCGATACGCCATGGCGAATACCCGGGCTGGGGCGGACCTTCGGACTCAGCCTGGCGCAGCAGACCTGGGGCTGGCGGGCGCGTCGGGCCGTGCTGATGAGGCACCGGTCCGTCGCCTTCGATATCCTGGAAGCGCCCGAATGGATGGCCGGTGGTGCCTGGCTGACGCGCCGTCGCGACCTGCCCCTGGTCGTCAGGGCCCACGGTCCGACGCGGTTGATCCGGCATCAGAACGGGCTGCCCGAAACGCTGGATTCACGCTGGGTGGCGTACCAGGAGCACGCCACCCTCGCCCGTGCCCACGCCGTCACCACCCCCTCACGACTGGTGGCCCGAGCCCTCGTCGCCGAACATGTGCTCCCCCCCTGGGGCATCCGCCTCGATCCACTGGGTATCGATCCCGAGCCCGCGAGTCCAGGCTCGCGAGAGGACTGGCTCGAGCGTCTCGACCTGCCCGCTGACACGTGCGTGGTCCTGCATGCCGGTCGGCTGGAGCGGCGCAAGGGAGTCGTCGAACTGCTGGACGGCCTGGCAGAAGCGAGCGGCCATCTGGCGCTCGTGCTGGCCGGAGCGGATACGGGCACGGCCCCCGACGGAGGAAGCATGGCATCCTGGATCCGTCGCAAACGTGTGCGGATGGCCCACCCCGTGCGCCTCACGGGATGGCTCGCCCCCTCCCGTCTGGCCAGCCTGATGGCGATCGCCGACCTGGTGGTCGTCCCGTCACCCGCCGAACCCTACGGGCTCGTGATCCTCGAGGCCATGTGGGCAGGAAAGCCGGTCCTGGCCTGCCAGGACGGTGGCGCGGTCGACCTCCTGACCCACGGCAGGGAGGGCTGGCTCGTACCCCCGCGCTCTCCGTCCGCACTCGGCCGGGCGCTCACGTTGCTCGCGGCTGATGCGGACCTCCGCCGACGCCTCGGCGAGGCAGGACTGACCCGGGCCAGGCTGATCCACAGCGCCTCGGCGATGGCCGAGCGAACCCTGACGCTCTACCGTTCCCTGGCGGCCGGTGCCGCCCGATGAACGGAAGGCCCCCCATGGTCGGAACGGTCGCGATCGCCCTGGCCCGCCTGGACCGTCGACTGGCAGCCTGGCGGGCCCGGGCCGACCTCTGGCGGGCCGCTGAAGAGTCAGCAGGACGACTGTCCTGGGACGCACCACCCGAGCTGGAGAGCCGCATCCGGTGGCGCCTCGGCGAGAGGGGGGATCTGCACCTCGGGGCAGGTTGCCGCATCGGACCCGATGTCGATTTCAAGGTGGACGGCCAGCTGGAGATCGGGGCGGGCGTCCTGGTCGGTCCCCGCTGCATCGTGTCGGTTCTCGAGCGCGTGGAGATCGGTCCGGGCTGCCTGGTGGCCGAGCATGTGAGCATCCGCGACCATGATCACCTGTACCGGGAGGCGGGAACCCCTGTCATGCGCCAGGGCTACCGGGTCTCCCCCGTCCACATCGGCGCGGATGTGTGGCTGGGGGCCGGGGTGGTCGTCATGCCGGGTGTGGCCCTGGGCGACGGTTGCGTGGTGGGCGCCCATGCCGTCGTGACGCGCTCCCACGATCCGGGCTCGATCCTGGTGGGGGCCCCCGCCCGGTGCATCGGCAAGCGCGGGGCCCTGCCGTGAGCCGGGACTGGCCACGGACGATCGCGCTCGTCTTCGCGGGGCAAGCGGGGACGGTGGTGATCACGCTGGTTTCAGGGGTGTGGCTCGCGCGAACCTGCCCCGTCGAAAGCGTGGGCTGGTACCAGATCACCGCCACATGGATGGTCCTCGCGGCAACCCTGGCACTGGGCGGACACGGCACGGTGATCTCCCGGCTCGTCTCGGCAGGCGAGGATCCCCGGGGCGACGTGCGGGCCTGGATCGGCCAGCACGTTCGATGGCTGGGCTGGGTCTGGTGCGCTACGGGCCTGGTGGCAGCCGCAGTCCTGGCCTGGTTACGCCCCGGAGACCCGATGGTGGCGACCTGTGCGTGGGCGGCGGCGAGCGTCCCGGGTGGCGTGCAGCTGGCTCTGGGCAACGCGATGCTCCTCGCGACGGGACAGGCACAGCAGATCCTCCTCACGCAGGGGCTGAACTCCCTGGGCCTGCTGGTAGGCACGTTCCTGGTGACGGGAGAAGGCGCTCCCGTCGGGTGGGTGCCGGCGACGACCATCCTGGCACAGGCACTCGCGGCGAGGCTGGCGCACCAAGGTCAGCCCCCTCCCGTCACGTCCCCCCCCGATCCGGCGGCGATCGCCGAGATGCGCCATCGAGAACGCCCCATCCGATGGATGACGTGGCTCGATGCGATCGTCTGGCAACGCTCGGAACTCGTGCTGCTGGGATGGCTTGCCCCGGCCAGCGCGGCAGCGCATTACGGCCTCCCCTTCGGCCTCGCGACGCTCGCGATGCGCCTGCTTCCTGGCTCGGTGGTGGCATGCCTCGTCCCGGCCATGGCCCCCGCGCGCACCCCGGAGGAAGCAGCCCGACTGTACCGCGACAGCATGCGGGGCATGGCCATGCTGGCCATGCCCCTCGCGACCGGGGGCACGGCCGTATCCGCGGCGCTGGTCGTGACACTCTGGGGAAACCACTACGCCGAAAGTGCCCCTATCCTGTCGCTGCTGCTGCTGGCGCAGGGTTGCACGATGGTCCTGGGTTACCCGGCATCGAGCCTGGTCTATGCCACGGGGGACCCCTCATGGCTGCTCCGGGCCGGCCTGCCCGTCGCCTTGCTGGACCTCGGACTCGCCATCTGGTGGATCCCCTCGCACGGGGCGCTCGGGGCGACCTGGGCCTGCGTCCTGGCGCAACTCGCGAGTCTGGTTCCCGGAGTGTGGTTTGCCTGGCGACTCTCGGGCGCCTGGCCCCCCTGGTCAACGCTCGGACGCCTGGCCACGATCGCCGTCGTGACGGGGATCGTGGCCCGTGGGCTGGTCACGCTCGTGCCGGGGTGGCCCGGCCTCGGACTGGCCATCGCGGGAGGGGGAGCCCTCCATGCCGGGATGGTCTGGACACTGGGCGGTCTCACCCGGGAAGAGCGAACGCGCCTGGTGAAGGCCTTGACCCGGCGAGGGGCCGGGCCAGCGCTCACTTGATGCCGGCGCCCCCGAGCAGGACCCCCGGGGTGGCCAGCAGGATCTTGAGGTCGATACCGGGGCCCATGGCCCGGACG
Organism: Candidatus Sericytochromatia bacterium; assembly: GCA_040382575.1. Taxonomy (GTDB): domain Bacteria; phylum Cyanobacteriota; class Sericytochromatia; order S15B-MN24; family UBA4093; genus JAYKJE01. The sequence goes on along the minus strand of JBEIFE010000006.1, from coordinate 2,613 downwards.
TAGGCGCGGTCGTAGGCGAGCTTCGCCGGGATGTCGAGGTCGTCCCGCCCGTGAATCTGGGCCCACCCCGAGAGGCCCGGACGGACGGCAAGCACGACGGCCCGGTCCTCGTCGCTCCAGTCGGCCTCCACGATGGAGGGCACCTCCGGCCGCGGCCCGATGAAGCTCATATCCCCGAGCAGGATGTTGACGAGCTGAGGCAGCTCGTCGATGGAGGTCCGGCGCAGCAAGCGGCCGAGGCGCGTGATGCGCGGATCCCCGACCTGCGTGAGCTCGGGCCCCGTGCGCGGAGCGTCCCGACGCATGGTGCGGAACTTCCAGATGCGGAACGGTCGCCCCGCGCGACCCACGCGCGCCTGGAAGAAGAGGGGCGAGCCCGGGGAATCGAGCGGGATGGCGATCGCCACGGCCGCGAACAGCGGGAGCAGGAGCACGAGCATCACGCAGGCGGCCACGGCATCGACGAGGCGCTTGCAGGGAGCATAGAGGGCCCCGGGACGGACGGGCACCGTTCGCCTCACGCCCCTACCTCCCGAAGCGGTCCGCGACCGCGACGACGCGCTCGATCACGGCCTCGACCTGGGCGGGCGTCATGCGCGGATAGAGTGGCAGCGTGATGGAGCGCCTGTAGTGGGCCTCGGCCACCGGGAAGTCGCCCACCTTCACGCCCAGCTCGCGCTGGTAGACCGGATGGTACGACGCCGGAATGAAATGCACGGACGTCCCCACACCCAGGGCCCGGAGCTCCTCGATGAAGGCGTCCCGGTCGATGGTCAGAGCCTCGGGGCGAATCCGCAGGATGTACAGGTGCCAGGCGTGGCGATCGCCCATGCGCGCATCGGGTTCGGGCGGGATCTCGAGGGCGGGATGGTCGCGGAAGGCCTCCTGGTAGCGCCTGACGATGGACTCGCGGATGCACTGCATCTCGGCGAAGCGACCGAGCTGGGCGAGGCCCAGCGCCGCAGCGAGGTCCGTCAGGTTGTACTTGAAGCCGGCTTCCTCGACCTCGTAGTACCAGGAGCCACTGCCCGAGTAGCGCTTCCATGCATCCCGGCTCAGGCCGTGCAGACCCAGCTTGCGGATCCGGTCGGCCGCTTCGGCATGGGCCGTGGTGAGCATCCCTCCCTCGCCCGTGGCGAGGTTCTTGGTGGCGTAGAAAGAGAAGGCCGTGAAGTCGGTATGGGTGCCCACGGGACGTCCACGGTACCACGTGCCGATGGCATGGGCGGCATCGTCCGTGACCGTGAGCCCCCTATCGCGCGCGAGGGCGACGATGGGGTCGAGATCGACCGGGTATCCCGCGTAATGGACGGGCACGATGGCGCGGGACCGCGGCGTGAGAGCCCGCTCGATGCCGCGCGCTTCGAGGTTGAGTGTCAGGGGATCGACGTCCACGAGCACCGGGCGAGCGCCTGCGTGCAGAATCGTGTTGATCGAGGCGCAGAAGGTCAGCGGCGTGGTGACGACCTCGTCCCCGGGGCCCACGCCGGCCGCGAGATGGGCCAGGTGCAGGGCCGCCGTGCAGGAGTTGAGGGCGATCGCATGCTCGGCCGCCACGTGGCGCGCGAAGGCCGCCTCGAACGCTTTGACCCGTGGGCCGGTGGTGATCCAGCCCGAGCGCAGGACCTCCACGACGGCCTGGATCTCGGCGTCCTCGACCACGGGCAGGGCGAAGGGGATGGCATCAGTCATGCGGGGAGGTCTCCCTGACGGCTCCGGGGGAGGGAACGGGGCGATCGCTCGCGAGCACGGCCTCGAGCACCTCTCGCACCCCGGCAGGGTCCCGGCGGTCGAGGGCCGCCACCAGGTGAGCGAGGTGTTGCTGCCAGGCAGCGGAATCGGGTGGGCGAGCCGAGCGAGCCGCGAACACCTGGGGATGCTCGGTGCGTCGGGTGTCCTCGCTGGTGACGAGCAGCTCCTCGAAAAGCTTCTCGCCGGGCCGCGGGCCAGTGAAGGTGATGGAGATGTCCTGCTCGCGCAGGCCGGACAGCTTGATCATGTTGCGAGCGAGGTCGAGGATGCGCACGGGCTGGCCCATGTCGATGAGCAGGACCTCGCCCGATCGACCGAGCATCCCGGCCTGGAGTACGAGCGTGACGGCCTCGGGAATGGTCATGAAGTAGCGCGTCATGTCCGGATGGGTCACGGTGACGGGCCCTCCACGCGCGATCTGCTCCTGGAAGAGCGGCACGACGCTGCCCGAGGAGCCCAGCACGTTCCCGAAGCGCACGGCCACGTAACGCGTCGCGCTGTGGCCGGCCAGCTCCTGCACCAGCAGCTCCGCGAGGCGCTTGGTCCGGCCCATGATGCTGGTCGGGTTGACGGCCTTGTCGGTCGAGATGAGCACGAAGACGCGCACGCCGTGTCGGTCGGCGGCCTCGGCCAGATGACGGGTACCGAGCACGTTGTTGTGGACGGCCTCGAGCACATGGGCCTCCATCAGGGGCACATGCTTGAAGGCGGCCGCGTGCAGGACCACCTCGGGCACCTCGCGCGCGAGCAGAGCCTCGGCGTCGCGCGCCATGCGCAGATCGACGATGGCCGGGACGATCGCGAGCTCGGGATGCCGCTCGCGCAGCTCCCGCTCGATCGCATAGACACCATTCTCGTGGT
>JBEIFE010000005.1:0-21736 GCA_040382575.1 Candidatus Sericytochromatia bacterium | reverse complement strand
GCAACGACGTGGTCATGATGATGGTGGATACCCTGCACGATCTTGCGCATGAAGACTCCTTCCCGACGAGGCAGAAGCCTGCCGGAGTTGACGAGGACAACGGTGACGGATATAGACTGACGTCACGTGGAAGGCGGCGCTCTGCCGGGGATTTCACGGCCGACGGACCATGCGAGAATGGGATCCGGTGAGGGTCGGATAGCGGCAAGGCAAGGATGCGGCTGAACCGGACTGGCAAGCAAAGCCGGTGCCACGGCGCGGGTGAAGCGGTCGATAGAACGCACACTCGGAGGTGGCATGACCTGAAGCCCCACCTCGACGTCAAAGCTTCGATCCTCGGGTTCGATCCATGCTCTGCTGACCGGAGCCAGGCAGATCCAGGCTAGCAAACCGATCAGGATGTAGCGCCAGATTCGCTGATCGAGCGCCACACGGAACTCCTTGCGGATCACGGACGACCCAGCCAGCTCACCCGCACAGTGGTGCTAGCAACATGAACAAACAAGGGCTTCAAGTATTTAAGATCCCCTATCCGACGGGATTCGCGCAGGTTCGCTCAAGCGACGCCCCACCACCGGTTCATCCCTGACGGTCGATCGTGCTCGAAACAGGCTGCACCCAGGTCTCGACCGTGCCATGGCCCCACAGGCGCTCGAGAGCATAGAACTCCCGCTCGACCTCGAGCATCACATGGACGACCACGACCCCGGAATCGAGCAGGATCCAGCGTCCCTGCTGGACTCCCTCGACATGGCCCACCGTGGCCCCGAGTTCCTGGAGGCGATCCTGGACATGATCGGCGATCGCCCGGACCTGGATCGGGGTCGAGCCCGAGCAGATGACGAAGAAATCTGCGATGGAGCTGACGGCCTCGACCTCGATGAGGACGGGACGTAGAGCCTTCTTGTCGTCGGCCGCTTCGCAGGCAGCCAGAGCCAGTTCACGGGGCGTGGTCATGAATGATTCTCCCTCGCAGGTGCCGCGGCCCGGGTGAGGATCCAGTTGCGCGCATCCACCACCTGGGGATGCAGCGAACGCCGCGTGTCGATCAGGTATCGCATCGTGCCGTCCATGGCAAGGCGCGTGGCTTCCTCGAGATCATCGAATGCGATCTCCCGCACACGGTCGAGGACGTCGAAGGACGGACGACCAGGCTCGGCATAATCGGCCAGGAAGACGACCATGTCGAGCGGCAACATGCCCACCCGACCGAGCGTATGGCTCGCGATCGCCTCCAGCACGTCCTCGTCATCGATCCCGAAGCGCTCGCGCGCCCAGCAGGCCCCCAGGCGCCCGTGGAGACGCGGAACGGGATTGACCTCGTCGATGGGCAGGATGAGCACTCCCCGCTTGCGGCATTCTTCGAGCAAGCGTGGTCCGGGGACCTCGCGAGCCAGGTCATGCAGGAGCGCCGCGATGCGAGCCCGGACCGGGTCTACCCCGTGCGAGCGCGCCAGACGTTCGGCCAGGTCAGCGACACGATGGATGTGCTCGACGCGCTTCGCCGAAAGGGTTCCGGCGAGATGCTCCTTGATGGTCTCGTCCAGCGTGATCATGCATCCAACCTGTCCAGAAAGGGGCCCGGTAGGGGCAACGACCCATGGTAGCGGTCGAGGTAGAGCCCGGTCAATCGCGGCACCCGATCGGCCACCGGTTGCCCGGCCTCGAGTTCGCGACGGATCTCGGTGGCCGAGACATCGACGGGCGGCATGGCCAGCACATCGAAACGCGATCGCCACGCTTCCGGAACGTCCTCGAGAAGACGGTCGACCTCGAGCCGGGGCTCACGCGGGACGACCACGAACCGCAAACGCTCGAGGAGTCCCTCGATCCGGTGCCAGGAGGAGAGACCGGGCAGTTGATCGGCCCCCACCACCCACCACCAGTCGTGGGCGGTCCCGCGTTCTTGCACGGCCTGTTCAAGAGTCTCGATGGCATAGGAGGGGGGAGGACGGTCGATTTCCCAGCGCGCGACCCGGATGCCGGGCTCCTCGAGCGTCCCGAGGACGCATAGCCAGTAACGCCATTCGGCAGGAGACAGTTCCCCACCGAGCTTGTGGGGGGATCGCCCCGTCGGGATCACCAGCACCTCGTCCATGCCTCCGGTATCCCTGAGCGCCCGCACGACGGACAGGTGCCCGAGATGAAACGGATCGAAGGTGCCGCCATAGAGGGCGATGCGAGCCAAACCTGTGCCTATCTGGACGTGCGGTGGAAGGAGAGAAGTCGAGGCAGAGCTTGTATCACCCTCGCACCTGACCGTTACCCCGGACGCGGTACTGCGTGGTCGTCAGCTCCTTGAGGCCCATGGGGCCGCGCGCGTGAAGTTTCTGGGTCGAGATGCCGACCTCGGCGCCGAAACCGAACTCTCCCCCGTCCGTGAACCGCGTCGAGGCGTTCACGTAGACGACGGCGGCATCGACCTCGTGCAGGAAGCGCTCGGACGACTCGAGGTCACGCGTGACGATCGCCTCCGAATGACGCGAACCGTGGCGACGGATATGCTCGAGGGCCTCGTCGATCGAACCGACGACCCTGACGGCCAGGACGAGGTCAAGGAACTCGGTGTCCCAGTCGGCCTCGGAGGCCGGGACCGCACGCGCGAAGAGCTTGCAGGTCTCGGCATCGCCCCGGATCTCGCAACCCTTCCCCTCGAGCGCCTCCAGGGCCTTCGGCAGCCAGGTCTCGATGAGGTCACGATGGACGAGCAGCGTCTCGGCGGCGTTGCAGACGGACGGGCGCTGGGTCTTGGCATTGAGGATGATGGCCGTGGCCATGTCCGGGTCGGCCGAGGCATCGACATAGACGTGGCAGTTGCCCACGCCCGTCTCGATGACGGGGACGCGGGCCTTCTCGACCACCGTCCGGATGAGGCCCGCGCCCCCCCGCGGGATCACGACGTCGAGCAATCCGATGAGGCCCAGCATCGCATCGACGGAATCACGCGAAGGGTCGTCCACGAAGCTCACGAGCGAGGCGGGAAGGCCCTGACCGACCAGGGCGGCTTGCAGGGCCCGGACGAGGACCCGGTTGGTCTCGAGAGCCGCGGAACCGCCGCGCAGAAGAATCCCGTTGCCGGATTTGAGGCACAGGCTGGCCGCCTCGATCGTGACATTGGGACGCGCCTCGTAGATGAAACCGACGAGCCCGAGCGGCACGCGGACCTGCTCGATGGCGAGCCCGTTGGGACGGGTCCATCCCCCGATGATCTGGCCCAGGGGGTCCGGTAACGCGGCGACCTGTTCGACCCCGTCGGCCAGCGCCTTGAGGCGTCCGGCTCCCAGATTGAGGCGGTCGATGAGGGGCCTGGCGAGGCCCTCGGCCTCGGCGCGAGCGAGGTCCTTGAGATTCGCGGACCAGATCTCGTCCGAGTGAATCTTGAGCTGGTGCATGATGCCGTGCAGGAGGCGATCGCGCTCGGCGCTCGAGGTACGGGCGAGCGCAGGAAGCCCCCTGCGGGCCTCGGTCGCCAGTTGCTGGACGCGGTCGAGGAGTGCCGTCATGCGAAAGACCTCCATTCTGGACCGGAATTCCGGGTGCGGGGCGTGGATCAGACCCGGACCAGGTTGTCCCGGTGAATCAGTTCATCGGTGAGTTTGTACCCGAGCGCCTGCTCGATGGCACCGGACTGGAGCCCCATGATGCGGCGGGCCTCGGTCGAACCGTAGCTCGCGACACCCCGGGCAATCTCGAGGCCCGCCGGGTCGAGCACCCGGACGGTCTCACCTGCCTGAAACTCGCCCTCGACCTCGCGGACACCGGCAGGTAGCAGGCTCCGCCCCTCGCGACCGATCGCGCGGGCCGCTCCCTCGTCGAGGCGCAGGGCCCCGCGCGTCGGGCTCCCGAAGGCCAGCCAGCGCCGCCGGAACTCGAGCCGGTCGCCGCGACGAGCCCGGAAGATCGTCCCCTCGAAGGTCTCCCGGGTGTCGGTCGAGAGCAGGTGAACGAGTTGCTGGGGGCGGCTACCGAGCGAGAGGACAACGGGGATCCCGGCAGCCGTCGCGAGCCGGGCCGCCGTGAGCTTCGTGGCCAGTCCGCCGGTGCCGAAGCCTGACTGCGAATCCCCCACCATCGCCTCGAGTTCGGAAGTCCACTCGACCACTTCGCGGACGAGCCGGGCCCCGGGATCGGCATGGGGGTTGCGATCGAAGAGCCCTGCGACGTCCGTCAGGATGGCCAGCCAGTCGGCGTCCACGAGCTGGGCCACGAGCGCCGAGAGCGTATCGTTGTCTCCGAACTTGAGTTCGTCGACGGCCACCGAGTCGTTCTCGTTGATGACAGGCACCACCGGACGCTCCTGGTCGAGCAGGGTTCGCAGGGTGGTGGAGGCATTCAGGTAACGCTGGCGATCGGCCAGGTCGGCTCGTGTGAGGAGCAGCTGGGCCGTCGTGAGCCCGAGCGGGGACAGCATGGTTTCCCACGCATTCATGAGCAACCCCTGGCCCACGGCAGCAGCAGCCTGCTTGAGGGCGATCTCGCGCGGACGCTCCGTCCAGCCGAGGCGAACGCGTCCGAGCCCCACGGCCCCGGAGCTCACGATGACGGGTTTCCAGCCGAGACGATGCAGGTCCGCTATGGCCCCGGACAGCCGCCACAGGGCGAGCCCATCGAGCCCCCCCTCGCGCGCGAGGGTGCTCGTCCCGACCTTGATGACGATGACGGGCACGGAAACCTACTCGACGAAGTCGAACTCGAGGTCGCCGATGCGCACGGTGTCGCCGTCCTGGACGCCGCTCGCGCGCAGGGCGGTGTAGATCCCCATGCGTTCCAGCGTCCGCTGGAAACGCAGCAGGAACTCGGGGTTGTCGAGGTTGGCCGTCTCCAGCATGCGCTCGATCGCCTCGCCACGGACCACCATGACCTCTCCATCGCGCTGGATGGTGAAGGGCTTCTGGGCTTCCTTGATCGGCGCCGCTTCGGGCACGTAGGGGGCCGGACGAGGAATCTCGCGCAGACGCAACCGGACATGACGCAGCAGCGGCTCGAGCCCTTCCCGGGTGGCCCCCGAGATGGTGAACACGGGGACCCCTTTTGCCTCGAGCGAGGCCTTCAGGCGGGGGATGTTTTCCTGGGCCTCGGGAAGATCGACCTTGTTGAGCACGGCCACCACGGGCCGCGTCGCCAGCGTATCGCTGTACTTCTCGAGTTCGGTCGAGATGACCTGCCAGTCCTCCAGCGGGTCGCGCTCCTCGAAACCGCCGGACGCATCGACCAGGTGAAGCAACAGGCGGGTGCGCTCGACATGGCGGAGAAACTCGTGACCGAGACCCGCCCCGGTATGGGCTCCCTCGATGAGGCCAGGGATGTCCGCCACGACACAGGTCTCACCATCGTCGAAGCGAACCACGCCCAATTGCGGCTCCAGCGTCGTGAAGGGATAGTCGGCGATCTTGGGCTTGGCCGCCGAGATGACCGAGATGAGCGTGCTCTTACCCGCGTTGGGCAGGCCCACGAGGCCGACGTCGGCGATGAGCTTGAGTTCCAGGCGGAGAGTCCGCGCCTCGGCGGGCCCCCCTGGTTCGCTGTAAGTCGGAGCGCGGTTCGTGGCAGTGGCGAAGTGCTGGTTGCCGCGGCCCCCGCGCCCTCCCTTGGCGGCGACGTAGGTGTCGCCAGCGCGGTAGAGGTCGGCCAGGACGACATCGGACGCCTCGTCGTACACGACGGTGCCGACGGGCACCATCAGGACGACGTCGGGACTGTCCTTGCCGGTCTTGTTCTTGGAGCCGCCTGGCTCGCCAGGCTCGGCGATGAACTCCTTGCGGTACATGAAGTCCAGCAGGGTATTGCGGTCGTCGGTGGCCTGGAAGATGACACTCCCACCTTGACCCCCGTCTCCGCCGGACGGACCGCCCTGCGCAACATATTTCTCGCGACGGAATGTGGCGGCCCCGTGACCGCCGGCGCCGCTCTTGACCCGGATGACGACCTTGTCGATGAACATGACCAAACTGTAGGCGTCCAGGCGAGGCACGTCAACGTGGCCTTCGAACGAGACTTCGCCATGGCATAATGAATCACCCTGAATACCCGTGGATCGAGGAGGATCTGACGTGAAGCAAAAGGTGCGCCGCGACGCTGCGGAGGCCCTCGCGGGGCTCCTGCGGGACGGCATGACCCTCATGGCAGGAGGCTTCGGCCTCTGTGGCATCCCTGAAAACCTGATCTGGGCCATCCGTGAATCCGGAGTGAAGGAGCTCACCTTCATCTCGAACAACGCCGGCGTCGATGACTTCGGTCTGGGCCTGCTCCTGCAGACGCGTCAGATCCGCAAAATGATCTCGAGCTATGTCGGTGAGAACAAACTTTTCGAGAGCCTGTTCCTGTCGGGCGAACTCCAGGTCGAGCTGGTGCCCCAGGGCACGCTCGCGGAGCGGATCCGGGCCGGTGGCGCCGGCATCGGCGGCTTCTTCACCCGCACGGGCGTCGGCACGGTCGTGGCCGAGGGCAAGGAGACCCGGACCATCGACGGTGAAGTATACGTCCTCGAGGCGCCGCTCATGGCGGACCTCAGCATCGTGAAGGCCTGGAAGGGCGATCGCGCGGGCAACCTCGTCTACCGCAAGACCGCTCGCAACTTCAACCCGATGATGGCCACGGCGGGCGCCGTCACCGTCGCCGAGGTGGAGCACCTCGTCGAGGTCGGTGACCTCGACCCGGACCACATCCACACGCCCGGACTCTACGTGGACCGGATCTTGCTCGGCGTCGGTCACGAGAAGCGCATCGAGCAGCGCACGACCCGTCCCCGTGCGACATCCGAGGAGGCCGCCCATGCCGCTCACGCGTGACCAGATCGCCTTCCGCATCGCCCGCGAGGTCGAGGACGGTTTCACTGTCAACCTCGGCATCGGGATCCCGACGCTGGTGGCCAACCACCTGCCCGAGGGGGTCGAGGTGACGCTGCAATCCGAGAACGGGATGCTCGGCATCGGGCCGTTCCCGTTCGAGGGGGAAGAAGACCCCGACCTCATCAACGCCGGCAAGCAGACCATCACGGAGTTGCCGGGCTCGAGCTACTTCTCGAGCGCCGACTCGTTCGCGATGATCCGGGGCGGCCATGTCGACCTGACCATCCTGGGAGCCCTGCAGGTCTCGGAGCAGGGCGACATCGCCAACTGGATGGTGCCTGGCAAGATGGTCAAGGGCATGGGCGGTGCGATGGACCTCGTGGCCGGAGCGCGACGGATCGTCGTGGCCATGGAACATGCTGCCCGCAACGGTGAACCCAAGATCCTGCCCTCGTGCACCCTGCCCCTGACGGGCAAGGGATGCGTCGATCGCATCGTCACGGACCTGGCCGTCATCGACGTGACGCCCGACGGGCTCGTCCTGCTCGAGACGGCCCCTGGCGTGACGGTCGAGGAAATCCTCGCGAAGACCGGAGTGCCCCTGAGGGTGGCCCCGGACGTCCATCCCATCGAACTGCCCGCACCCGCGAGCCAGGAGTAGCCTCATCCATGCGTGAAGTCGTCATCGTGAGCGCCGCCCGGACCCCGATCGGGTCCTTCGGCGGTGCGTTCAAGGAAGTGTCCGCCATCCAGCTCGGCGTCGTCGCCGTGAAGGCCGCGCTCGAGCGGGCGGGCCTGCGCCCCGAGCAGGTCGAGGACGTGCTGCTGGGCAACATCCTCCAGGCCGGTCTCGGCCAGGGTCCGGCCCGGCAGGTCGCCCTCGGTGCCGGGATCCCGGCCGAGGTCCCCGCGACCACCATCAACAAGCTCTGCGGCTCGGGCCTCGAGGCCATCAACCTCGCCATCCGCGCCGTGCGCCTGGGCGATGCCGACATCGTCGTGGCGGGCGGCTTCGAAAACATGAGCCAGGCCCCCTACGTCATGCCGAATGCCCGCTGGGGGGCGCGCATGGGCCACACCCAGATCCTCGACACGATGATCTCGGACGGCTTGACGTGTGCCTTCAACCGCACCCACATGGGCGTGACGGCCGAGAACGTCGCCGAGCGTCACGGCCTCGACCGGTCGGCCCAGGACACCTTCGCCGCCGAATCCCAGCGCCGGGCCGGCGCGGCCCAGGCCGCAGGTCGCTTCGACGCCGAGATCGCGCCCGTATCGATTCCCCAGCGCAAGGGCGAGCCCGTGCTGGTGGCCCGGGACGAGTATCTCAAGCCCGACACCACGGTCGAGGGCCTGGGTAAGCTGCGCCCGGCCTTCAAGCCCGACGGGGGCACCGTCACGGCCGGCAACGCCTCGGGCATCAACGATGGCGCGGCAGCCGTCGTCGTCATGAGCGCCAACAGAGCGCGTGAACTGGGCATCACCCCGCTCGCGACGGTCGTGGCCTACGATTCGGCCGGCGTGGACCCGGCCGTGATGGGCCTGGGTCCGGTCCCCACCGTGCGGAAGATCCTGGCCAAGGCGAACATGACGCTCGACCAGGTGGACCTCGTCGAGTTCAACGAGGCGTTCGCGGCGCAGGCCCTGGGCGTCATGAAGGAACTCGGGGCCGATCCCGAGCGCACGAACGTCAACGGGGGGGCGATCGCCCTCGGACACCCCGTGGGCGCTTCGGGGGCGCGCATCCTCGTGACGCTGCTCTACGAGATGGCCCGGCGCGACTCGAAGACGGGGCTCGCGAGCCTATGCATCGGCGGCGGGATGGGCGTCGGACTTCTCGTCCGACGCTGATGCCGTCACCTGGAATGATCATGCAGGCCCGGGTCAGAAATCCCAGGCCTGCACGCCGCGCCAGCCCCCGACGAAGAAGCGGCTCCCGTCGTTGGACATGGCCAGCCCGAGTTGATCGGAGGTCGCCGACCAGCAATCCAGGAACGTTCCCATGTCCACCTGGAACGCGGCAAACGTCACCTCGCTGGACCCGAAGTCGAAGAAACCAGGGCTGCTAGAATCCAGCTGAACCCGGGCGACGAAGCGCTTCCCGTCACCGGAAACCGCCAGGGAATCGACGCGACCACCCAGGGGCTTGCTCCAGATGGTCGCACCATCCGAAAGTTGACGCACCGCGACTTCCCCGGCCGCATCCGCCTGGAGGAAGCGCGTGCCGCCTGGCAGGACCTCGAGGTGGGAAACATTCCAGTTCCCCGACAGCGACGTCACGACCTTGGTCGTCATGTTGAAGACCTTGACCCCGTCCTCATAGGCCACGACCAGCTGGTTCCCGTCCGGGGTGACCCGGAAGAACCTGGCCCCGACCGGAAGTGTCCCGTGGAGGACCCCCTGGCCCGTCGCCTGGGCGAACCGGAACAGACGGCCGGTATCGTCAAGACCGAGGACATCCGACGACCCGGGCTTGAAGGCGGCATGGATGAATGCAGGACCGCTGCGCTGGGTCACCCACGTCGCTAGTGCCGAGTTCGAAGCGTAGAACTGGACGGTGGCGAACTGTCCGACCGCCACCATCCTGTCCCCCGTGCCTAGCTCGAAGGAATTGAATAGCTCCATGGTAGGCCGGTAAAGATTCAAGGCACCGCTCGCGGGGCTGAGGAACCGGAGCCCGAGTTCGTGCCCGGACGACACGATCTGCGATCCATCCCCTGAACGAGCGAGTGATAATACCGGGGGCCCGTAACTCTCCCACGCCGGGTTCTCGAAGAGCCCGCGGGTCGGGTATCCGGCCCGGTAGGTGAACCCGTTGGGAGTGGGCGTGGCGCTGGGTGCCGACGATGGATCGACCGGCGGATTACCGGGATCGGGTGAGGGGGCTACCGGTGTCGGTTCCGGTGAGGGCAACTGGCCATCCGCGGGCAGAACCTCGATGACCTGTTCACCGTCCGTCTTCAGCGAACCGGCGATCCCGTGGAGCGTGTGCTGTCCCGGAGATAGGGCCGGAAACTTTCCTGCAGGGAAGGGATGGGCCTCGTCTCCGTCCAGATAGAAGCGAACGGCAGGCGCACGCCTGACGATCCGCTCTCCGCTTCTGACCTCCTCGACGATCTGATCCGAGCTGTCGCGCACCTCCAGGTGGGACAGTAGGTCCGGCTGGGACCCTGCCAGCATCTGGATCGCTACACCGGATGATTTCCAGGAGATCGACTTGAGGATGCGCAGCGGAACCAGTTTTGCCCGGTAATTGCCCACCTTCACTTCCAGATTACCGTTGATCACACCCGACGGTACGGTGATCTGCAGGCTGTCGTCCTTCCATTCGGCCGGTTCGTCCACGGCTTGGGCCTGGATGCGGATTTCCGGACGCTTGCCCGTCGTTCGCCCGAAATACTCCCCCTTGATCACCAGGACGTCACCCGGGGCCACGTTGTCCGTTTCCATCCCATCCCCGGTGAGCAATTGCTTGATGGCAGGAATGTTCGGCACGAGGACGAGGGTACCGGCCTGGGTGACTTCGCCCGACTTCACCTTGACGGGCTCTAACGGATGCGCCTCTCCCAGATCCGGATGCCAGCCGACAAGGGTGAAATCACCCTCAGGAATACCGCTCAGCGTGAACGTTCCGTCCATGGCCACCTTGGCCAGGTAACTGGACCCCGGAACGAAGATCTCGGCACCGATGAGGTTGGTCACCCCGGAATCTGAGGCCTTGAGCCTTCCCGCGATGCTTCCCGTGGGAAGAACCTTGACGGTACCGATGTCACCAGGCGTCTCGGAGCGGACAACCACGCCAGGCTGCCAGGCCTTGCGCGTCCCATCCGGTGAGACGATTTCAAGGTTGTATTTTCCGGGCGGGAGGGTCAAAGCGAACTTCCCGGATGCATCCGCAGTCGCCTTGAGGTTGCTGGTCTGGACCCGATAGAAGCCGGCAGCATTGGAGACGAGCTGGGCCGACGATCCCGCAACCTGAGCGCCGACGGCGAATGCTTGCACGGTGGCACCGGCCAGGGATTGCCCCCCGGAATCCTGGGCGATCCCGGTCAATGGGACTCCCCTGGGATCGAGCAGGGGATTGCCCCTGGGGTCCATGAGAGACGAACCGGTATCGAGCGCGCCTGCATTGAGTAGGGGATTGCTAGCAGGTGCCGTCGTGCAAGCCACGATGGACAGGGCGAGCATCACGGGAACATGAATGCGAAACATCGGTGTTCGGTTGAAGGGCACGTTGCTGGCTCCTGGTCATCGGACCTGATTCACGATTACCCTGCGAAAAGATCCTCGTAGAAAAAATCACACCGGGGACAATCGATCCGGATGGCGTTGGCGTCCAGACGCACCTCGAGGCCAGGCGCAGCGCAATCCGGACACGTGCGTGTCCCGGTCGCGAGCATGCGCTCCACCAGCAAGGCCATCTCTTCGTCGGTCCGGGTCTTCACGACAGGTCTCCACGATGGGCAGGTATCAAATTTGTCCATACCCGCCAGCCGGACCTCCCTACCCGATGATGACGAGCATGATGAGTAAGCGTTCCCGGATCACGCAGCGGGCCCATGCGCCTCGATGAGCGCGCAAGCCCCATCCCCCACGACCACTTGCCCGGCTGCCCGCGCCCGGGCGATCGCCACCGGATCCTCGGCTCCTGGCTGGAACCACACGATCGCGACCCCCAGTTCCCGACATTGTTGCAGGATGCCCTCTGCTTCCGACGGGGGGACCACCACGTTGACCACCGTCGGCACGGGGTCGAGTTCTCTCAGGGAGGCTCGAACGGGAGTCCCATCCGCCAGAGCCGGCGCCAGACGAGGGTTGACGGCCTGAACCCGGTACCCGTGAGCCCGCAGATGCTCGAAGATCTGCCGACCGAATTTGTGTTGCGCCTCGGACACGCCCACCACGGCCCACTCTGATGCTTGAACGGCAGCCTGGATCGTCGTCACGGGACTTCCACCTTTCTTGCTGGCTCCGGGGATCCGGAACCGGGAACGTCTCTGCTATGATGCCACCATGGCCTTCAAGCGCTCGACCCCGCAAGTCCCCGGTGGGCCCCGACTGCCCGAACCTCAGCCGGACGCGACCCCCGAGGAACTCTGCCGCCTGGGCAGCGAGTACCTGGAGCGTGGTCAGCTTGCGGACGCGAGCTTCGCCCTTCGCCTTGCGCTCAAGCGGATGCCGCATCACGCGGAGGCGCACTATCTGCTGGGCGAGGTCCACGCCGAGAAGAACCAGCCCGCCGAGGCAGCGCGCTGCTACCGGGAAGCCGTGACCTCGGATCCGTCCATGGCCCAGGCGCTCTTCGGTCTGGCATGGGCGCTCGAAAAGCTCGGACAGGTCAACGAGGCCATCAACGTCCAGAAACGGGGCCTGACCCTCGCCCCCGACTCCGTCTCGGGCCATGTCGAGCTCGGCACGATGCTCTTCTACACCGGAGCGCTCGACGCCGCACAGGTGACCTTCCGCCAGGTGCTGCTGCTCGACCCCGAGAATGCAAGCGCCCACCAGGGCCTGGGAGCCATCCACTTCGAGAAGGGCGAGTTCGATACCGCCTGTGAGGCCTTCCGGAAGGCCATCCAGTTCTCACCGGACTGGTCCCTTCCCCATCAGGATCTCGCCACGGCGCTCTCGTGCCTCGGCAAGACCGCCAGTGCCCAGATGCAATCTCGGGTGGCCCAGCAGGTCGAAGAACGCGAGAAGGCCCGTGAAGAGGCAGAGGCCCTCGCCAGCGAGGCGAATCGGCTCTGGCGCAGGGACGATCTAGAGGGGGCCAGACGCCTCCTGACACAGGCCCACGAGCGCTTTCCCGACCATCCGGCAGCCCACCGCCTGATGGGCATGATGGCCGCGTCGGACGATCGGCTCGATGAGGCCATCACGCACTTCGATCGAGCCCTGGAACTCGATCCACAGGACCTCGACGCACGGAGCCACCTTGCTTGGGCCTTCGAGCAGGTCGGTCGCCTCGATGAAGCCGAGCAGCTCCTCCGGACCTTGCTGAAGCGCTGGCCCGACGACACCTGGAGCCACAACCATCTCGGCTGGGTCCGCTTCCAGCAGGGGCACCCCGAAGAGGCCATCGGTCATTATCGCCGGGCGCTGGAGATCGATTCACGGAATCTCAATGCCCTGTTCAACCTGGGTTCGGCCCTCATCGAGACCGGCCACTTCCAGGATGCCCTTCCGCCCCTGGAGGCCGTGCTTCGCGCCGATCCCGGAGACACCGAGGCCCGTCTGCACCTGGCCTGGGCCCTGACCCAGACCGGTTCCGTGGACCAGGCAGAGCGCGAACTCAACCGCATCCTGGAGTTCGATCCCTCGGACCTGGATGCACGCTTCGAACTGGCGGCCTGTCGCGAGCATCAGGGGGACCTGGTCGGTGCGCTGGCAGGCTACCGCGAGGTGCTAGCTGCCGACCCGGCACACGCCGTGGCCCACGCACAGATCGGTTTCTTGCTGTTGCAGAAGGGCGATCGCCGCGGAGCCGAACGCGCCCTGCGCACGGCGCTACAGGTCGATCCGAAGCTGGTCCAGGCCCACCTGGACCTCGCCGAGGTTCACGAGCGGCGCGGCGATCGACGCGGGGCCATCCGCCAGCTACGAGAAGGCATCGACCGGATTCCCGGAGATCCGGAGCTGAGATTTCACCTCGCTCGCCTGCTGGCGCAGGACGGACGCCTCCATCAGGCGCTGGGCATGCTCTCGGAACTGGCCCGGGACTTCCCGCGCGAGCCCCGGGTCCACCACGAGATGGCGATCAACCTCCACGAGCTCGATCAGCTCCAGGAAGCGCGCGTGGCCTATGCCCGGGCCATTGAACTCGAACCGACTCACGCCCCCCTTCACATGGGCCTGGCCTCTTTGCTCCACGAGATGGGGGACCTGGTCGGCGCCGAGGAGGCTCTGCGCCGGGCACGCGAACTCGGTGCCGAGCTCGGTTGATGACGGTGGTTCCTCTGGAGGAGGGGTCATGGAACCGATCGAAGTCGTCCGATTTCTTCATGCGGACCAGGTCCACGCCCTGGCACATGACGTCTTCGAATCCCTGAAACACCCTCTGCAGGCTCTCCTACCTGATGCCGAGATTCACCACGGCGGCAGCACAGCCGTTTCGGATGCGATCAACAAGGGAGACCTGGACATCCAGATCCGGGTCCAACCCCTGACCTTCCATGCAGCGGATGACGTCCTGCGCGGACCACATCGCCCACCCGGCATCTTGAACTTCCACGACAACTGACTGAGGCAGCCCTCGTCTCACCCCAACGCCACACCCTCGGTGATGACGATGATGAACCGGGCGTTCTCCTGCCGCAGGGCGATGGCTGCCTGGTATTCCGGAGACTGGAAGCACTCCCGGGCGGCTGCAAGTGTGGGGAACTCGATCAGGTAAGGCCGGCCCGTGAAGTCGCCTTCGACGACCTCGTGAACCTCGCCGCGAGCCAGGACTCGACCTCCGTGGCGCGCGATGACGGGGCCCGCGACGGTCGCATATCGCTCCATGAAGGCTTCACGGTCCGTGACCACGGCGGTGACAATCCAGTAACCCCTGGGTGCAGTGCTCATCGATTCCTCGATTCTGGCTGAAATGACATCATAGATACCTATGTATCCATGCGTATCACGCCCGGGTGAAGGAGCGCAAGGGATCAAGCGATCCGTGGCATGATGAAGCCATGTCCGATGCACGACTCACCCCTCCCTTCCCCGGCCACCTGCTCAGCTGGTCTTCCCGCCTCATGGCGAGGGAACTCAACCGCCGCCTCTCGCCGCTGGGCCTCTCGACCGGCCAGTGGGGCGTCCTGTTCGTGCTTCTCGAGGACGATGGCCTGACCCAGACCCAGCTTGCTGCTCGACTGGGTGTCGAACAGCCCACCATGGCCGCCACGCTGAGGCGCCTGGAGGAGGGGGGGTGGGTGCGACGGGAGCCCCACGAAGCGGACCGCCGAGCCGAGGTCGTCCATCTGACGGAACATGCCAGATGCACGATGCCAACCGTGATCGAGCAGGTGGAGGCCACCAATGCGCAGGCTCTGAGTGCGCTCACGAAGCAAGAGATCACCACGCTGAACGCGCTCTTGAACCGGATCATCGCGACACTCTCGTGAACTCGCAAGCCGGAACAGTCAAAAAAATAGCCCTGTAGCCAGTGGCCACAGGGCTCATGAAGAACAGACTCAGAGAGCCGAAACGGCGATCCCGTCGAGCTGCAGGGCCGAGCGCAAGCGCTCGATCACGTCAGGCATCGATTCATGCTTGACCTGTCCGAAGAAGATCAGGCGAAGCACGTTCTCCTTGACGCCCGAGAGCTTGGCGAGTTCGGGAATGCCGAGCCCCCACAGGCCCATCCGCTTGAAGATCACCTGCATGTCCTCACCGTAGGACTCGAGCGGCGGGAACATCCGGATCATCTCCGGATTGAGAAGATTGAACTGGATCGGGTTATCGCTGTAGCCGGCATCCGACAGCATCTTGTCGAAGAGCAGGTTCAGGAAGCGCAACTCGAGGTCGTGCATCTCCTCGGCGCGATAGCGCTGTTCACGCGCGACCGTGTACTCCGGGAAGTCCACGGGCTGCATGCCGAGCGCGGTCGCGAAGAGCTGGATGAAGGCCCGGTTGGTCGGGAACGGGTGATCGCCCCGCAGGATCCCGTAGAAGTAAGGACGGCTGATGCGGCCCTCGATCTTCTTGAACAGATCCTCCCGCGTGAGCTTGAGCTCGCGCATGCGATCCCAGACCTTGAGGGCCGAGGGGGAGAGACCTTCCTGGAACCGGACGTATTCGGGAAACTTGGTCGGTTCGATGGCGAGGATCTCGGCCATCTTCTCGAGGGTTTCCCGGATGCCCGGAAAAGAGACTTTCCCGTTCAGGATGCGATAAATGTATTCAGGGCTCACGCCAAGCCGACGGGCAAACTCAACCTTGCGCAACCCGAGTTCATCGAGTCGCTTGAGAATGATACCGACGGAGGGTGACACCGTGTGGCGGTCAGCTACCATGACTTTCCTCCTGTCCTTTATTGTATCGTTCCCCACGCAATTGTGTATCGAACTCGACACGATGTGAATACGAGATTCAGACAAGGACTCGCTCACGAGCAGGCCATGTGTCGTGATAGAACGGTCACCGAGCGGGGCGATCGAGGTCGATCGACCGGGCGATCGCCCACAGGGGTAGGGTCTCGAGCCAAGTATCCATCGTCCATTCCACGAGCGCCTCGCCGTCGACAACCCGCGAATCGTGGCGGTCGAGGTCTCGCCCGCAGAGCAACTCGGCCTTGCGCACCTCTACCGCACGATGGACGACCTGACGGACCCCGGCGAGATCGCATTGCGAGACACCACCCGGTTGCGTGTGATCACCGGACCAGCGAAGGTCGGACGCAAGCCCCCCCACACCGGCATCGAGCCGCTCGAGCAAGCGCCTTGCCACGGCGGGACGCGACGGCGCCTCGTAGATCAGCGCGAACTGCGCGAACACGTGGGTACCCCACAGACCGAGCTGGAAATGGGGATGCGCCTTGTAACCCCGGGCCTCGGGAGACAGGGCGAGCCAGGTATCCCGGGGGGGATTGACCGTGCGACGGGCATGACGGGCCACATGGAGATGCAGGGTCTCGCCGAGGTGCACGGACAGCCGGTCCCGGAGGACTGCCCCGAGCGACTCGAGCCGCGGCCGCACTCGCGAGACGAGCGCGTCCATGCATGGCTGGAAGTCCTGGATCGAGAACACCTCGAACTGTTCGGGGCCCAGCCCCGCGAGCGTCAAGCTCTTCACGAAAATTTCAGCCCTTTCGCCAGATTTTCTGTCGATTTTAACGCAAGGTTGTCAGGTCTTTGCCTATACTTAAATCAAGCTTAACGTTTGAGGTAAAGGAGGTCCGGCATGCACCGTTCGACGATTCGCCCCACCACCTTCTCCACGACACGCCCCCTGGTCCAGCCAGGGCCCCGCGCCCTGACGGGGCACCTGAACTTCCAGGATCTCGAGCAGATGGCGGCGCCCGCCACCGCTCGTTCATCGGCATGGGACCGCTTTGCGAAGGCGGTCCGTGCCTGGTGGAATGCGCGCTAGGACTTGATCCGGACCCGGATCATCCGATCCGTCTTGCCCCTGGCGAGCGGTCCCTCGGTAGGTTCCAGTTTGTCCACCACCTCCATGCCCGAGATCACCTGGCCGAAGACGGTATAGCGCCCGTCCAGAAAAGTCAGAGGCTCGTAGGCCACGTAAAACTGACTCCCCGCACTGTCAGGGGCGGAAGACTTCGCCATGGCGAGCGAGCCCCGCAGATGCTTGCAGGTGCTCTTGAGCTCGTCGGGAATGGTCCATCCAGGACCGCCCGAGCCATCGCCACGCGGATCTCCCCCCTGCGCCACGAAGCCCGGGATGACTCGGTGAAAGTTCAGCCCGTCATAGAAGCCCTTCTTCACGAGCTTCTCGAAGTTGGCCACGGTCTTCGGGGCCTCTTTCGGGAAGAGAACGGCCGTGAAGGAACCCTTCGACGTCGTGAACTCGATACGACTACCCGCCACGACGGGGTGGCCGGCAGCCTTCTCGACGGCCTCGAGCGGCGACGCCTTGCCCGGGTCCTCGGCTTTCCTGGCGGCAGGCTTCGCGATCGCCGGTGAAACAGCGTTTGCCGTCATCAAGAGCGCGAGAGCCAGGGGGATGGACTGAAGGAAGCGGGTCATGATGCCGAACCTTTCCTCGGAAGGCGTGTGAAGCGCGCGCCATGATAGGCAACCGGACCGACCGTGTAAAGCGGGACCCCGGGGGGCATGGGGAAACTCGGAGGGTTCGCGAAACATGGCGAAGGGCAACCAAGACAGCGACGATGGGGGGAAGAGCAAGAAGGGCTTCACGCTCCCCGAACTGCCCTTCCTGAAGAAAAAGGGCGCCGCATCTGCAACGGAGGAGGGCTCAGATGGGTCCGAGGCGGCAGCCGCCCCGAAGCTCCGCCTGCCCGCTGTCGACATCCCGTTCGTCACGACTTTCATGCTGATCGTCGGTGTCTCGCTGGGATCATCCGCCCTGGCCATTCGCCTGACGATGCCTCGCCAGATCGTCGTGACCCGGCCGGACTCCGGTGCCATGGAGGCAGGCCGTCAGCACAATCCCTCGGGATTCCCGGACATCACGACGGGACCGGGCGTGACGACCTCCTTCTCGGACACCATGGAACGTCCCATCGTGCCTGGTTCGACCTACGTACACCCGCAGGCGAGCCTGATCGGGTACATCGAGGTCGGCCGCCAGGGTCTGATCGCTCCGCAGGCCTCCATCCGGGCGGATATCGGCAAGAGCATCGTGCTCGGCGATCGCGTCTGTGTCCTCGATGGCGCCATCATCCAGGCGCTCCCCACCCAGGAAGGGGGCAAGGCGCTCATCGAAAACACCGTGATGGTCAACGGAGAGACCTATGCCGTCCATATCGGGGATCGTGCCGTCATCGCGCCCCAGGCGCAGGTCCACGGTCCGGCCGTCATCGGCCCCGATTCGTTCATCGGGATGCAGGCACTGGTCTTCCGCTCGCGGGTCGGGGAACGGTGCGTGATCGAACCGCGAGCCGCCGTCATCGGCGTGAACGTGCCCGACGGACACGTGGTTCCCGCCGGGATGACCGTGACGGACCAGGAACAGGCCAACCGTCTCCCCGTCCTCGCAGCAGGTCATCCATATGCCGACACCGCGCGCCTGACGGTCAAGAGCTCGATCGAACTGGCTCGCGGTTACCGGGCACTCTACCCGCTTCCCGGTGTGACGTCCGACGAGGACGCCCTGCCCCCGCTCGAAGAGGAACAGGTCGCCGGTGGAGGCCACGGCGGTCACGGGAATGCAAGCGGCCATGCGAACGGTGAGCACGCCGAGGCGAGCCATGAGGCGGGGCACGAAACCGGTCATGAAGCGGGTCACGAGACCACGCCAGGACATGACGAGAAAGAAGGCGCGGCGCCGGTCGAGGCGGGGCACGAGACCGGTCATGAAGCGGGTCACGAGGCGGGCCACGAGACCGGTCACGCGGGTGGCCATGAAGAGAGCCACGACGCTGGCGGTCACGGCGGCGGGCACTGAAACCGGTTCAGATCCGGTTCAACGCCATCCGGGCGATCGCCCAGCGATAGGACACTTCACCATCCGGATGCAAGCGAACGAGGACGTCCGCTGCTGCCTGGGCAGCCGGTCCGAACATCGCCACCAGAGCCCCCCGGGTCTCGAGGGCGTCGAGCCAGGCCGAGGTGGAAGCGAAAGTCTCCACCCGGTCGATCCGGTGGACCCGCTCGACGGTGAACCCCTCGAAGGCACGGTTCAGATCTTCGACGCCCCAGCCGGGCGCGACGGCGGTCAGACCGGCGTGACGCAGGGCCACCATCGCACGCCGCACGGCAGCATTTCCGGATTCACGAGCGCCCGTCGCACGGACGGGAACAGCCAGAAAGAGTTGCCCCCCCGGCCGCAAGACGCGCCGAACCTCGCCGAGCGCACGTGCCCCGTCAAACCAGTGCCAGGCCACGCTCGAGAGGACGACATCGAATCCCTGTTCCGGCAGGGGCAACTGCTCGGCCTGCGCCTGCAGCCAGGAGACTCCTGCCAGGGCTGCCTTGACGCGCGCGCGTTCGAGCATCGGGGCACTCGGGTCACTCCCCGACCATGTCCAGCCTGGACGCGCCGCCAGGAAGACCTCGGTAGAGATACCCGTCCCGCAACCCAGCTCCAGGGCGCAGAGTTGGGGGCCCGGAGGCAACAGATCGACCAGGTCGCGGGCGATGCCACCGTAGAGGCGCTTTGCGGCCTCATCCTCGTACCGAGCGGCGTGCAGGTCGTAAGGGGAAATCACGGGATCCGCGCCAGGGGAGGCTCCGTGAGGACCGTCCCCGGATAATACCAGGCCAGGATCTCGGCATGGGTGAAGCCCATGTCGGCCATGGCTTTCGCTCCCCACTGGGACATCCCGATCCCGTGTCCCCAGCCCCGGCCCACGAAATGCCAGCGGCCGTCCTCCAGACGCTCGACATTCCAGAAGGCACTCCGCAGCCCCAGTTGTGAGCGGAGACGATCAGCCGCCACGACGGTCTCACCACGATCCGAGACCAGGCGAACCCGTCTGACACGCCCCGTATCGGTGCGCTCGACGGCTTGAACGCCCGTGATCTCGACGGAGCCCGAACCGGGGAAGGAGCGGGCGAGCACCTTGTTCACCTGAGCGGCCTCGAGGGTCATCTCCCATGCGTAATGCGGGCTTTGCTGGTCGAAGTCCGGAACGGGCTGGAGGTAGGGGACATCGCGCCCCCAGGCTGCGCGACACGACTCGGTGAAGCCACCGGAGGAATCGCAGTAGACGGCATCGATGGGGCGATCGCGCCAGGTGAGGATCCGTCCCCGCGTTTCGTCGACCGCTCGGTTGGTGCTCGGACGCTCCTGGGCGACTCCACCATAGACCTGGCTGGCAACCGTCGCCTTGAGATCGTATCCCAGGCTGGCAAACTGTCCGAGGTGCGCCAGGGCATAGGTCCGAGCCGCGACGGCCTGGGACTTGAGGGCCTCGATCGGCCAGCTGGGGATCGATTCTGCGGGCACGACGCCGTACAGGTACGACTCGAGATCGACGACGTTCACGCCGATGACGGCCGACTCGACCTGCCGGATCTCGAGTTGCCCCCGGTAAGGGCGCCCATTGACGAGAACGCGGCCATCACCCGCTGGCAAACACCGGACGACGGGCGGGAGCGAGAGGGTGGCCCCTTCCGGCGCTGCCAGCACCAGGCTCCCGGCCTCGACTCGAAATTGGGTGGCCGGAGTGCTCGACACGGTGGCCAGCTGGGATCCATCGAGGGCCACGATGGCCCAGTCCATGGTTCCGGCCACTCCGATGCGCGCTGCGCTCTCGACGATACCGACCCTGAGCTCACGCGAAAGGGAAGTGAGCTGCGCTTCGACGGGCATGCCCCATGCCGTGAGGCAGGCCAGGGGGGCCAGGAGGACGAGCCAGGCCACCGGTCGTTCTTGTTCAGGTATGCGTCGTGCCACCGGCTGGAAACCCCTCGCGGAACCAGGCCGCCACGGCCTGCCACGTCCGCGGATCATGCCATGTGCCGGCGTGATTGGCACGTGCGATGCGCACGTGGCGGGTCAAGGGATGGTTCTGCTGGTCCGCCGCCCATCGCCGGACGCTCTCGAGGTCGCGAGCTCCCTGGATGGCCAGCGCGGGGCCCACGGGGTCCCAGACCTCGCCCCAGGCAACGAGTGCTGCCTCGAGCCCCGCTAGCGGCGACGACTCGCGGACCCGGTGCGGAGAAAGTTCGCGCCGCAACTCGTCGATCGTCCCCTCGAAGGTCGGAACGGAAGGCGCCGAGACGGTGATACAGGGACCTTCTCCGGTGCGAAGGGCGAGGCGCCCCCCCAGACTGAAGCCGACGACCAGCTGGCGATCCGTCCCGTTCAGCCACGCCCGCGCCTCGCGCAGAGCATGTTCAAGCGCCCCGAGTTCCAGCCGATCGGGATGTGTCCCGTGTCCAGGCAGGTCGCGAGCCCGGGCCTCGAAGCCCAGCCCCGCCAGCGTCACGAGGGCCCCCAGGGTCTCCCTGACCGCCTGTCCGTAGCCGTGCCAGACCCAGGCTCGACCGACGGATTCCTCCGGAGAGACGTGCAAGAGCTCGCCCATACCGTCGTCGAGGACGTACCAGCTCCCGCGCACGGGATCAGGCCTCGACACACACGCGGTCGATCGCCCGCTCCAGGCCCTTGAACAGCCACTCGATCTGTCGCGGCGTCATGGCATAGGGGGGCATCAGGACGACGGTACTCCCGATCGGACGCACGAGGATACGTTGCTCGCGGGCCGCCTCGCAGACGCGGATACCTTTCTTTTCTTCCCAGCGATACGGGTCACCACCGGGACGCACGAGATCGAAGGCGGCGATCGCCCCGAGCTGGCGTACGTTTCCGATGTG
>JBEIFE010000004.1:0-21739 GCA_040382575.1 Candidatus Sericytochromatia bacterium | reverse complement strand
CCGGGCGATCACGTCTTATCCGACCGGTCAGGACTGGTCGATGTCGTCCTATCAGCTGCCCCTGCTCGATGGACCGGATGGTCATCCCGTTTACGGGATCTGGATCAACGCGAACAGCGATCCCTCTCCGGCCTTCCTCCAGTACAAGATCACCTTCAAGGACGGAACGACGGCCCTGGTGAACACGCGCATCCACTACGTGTTTCACACTCCCCCACGGGTCACCACCCTCGCCGGTACGACCATCTCGTATCCGGTCAATCCAGGCGATCCGGGAACGGCCACGAACCCCATCACCGTCCCGTCGGCGGGTACGACCGTGACGCTCACGGGCAACCGCCCCCTCACCCGTGCCGGTGGCTCCCCCATCGTCGGCATGGGGGTCAATGCCCACATCTTCTACCTGGACGCATCCGGAAACCCGATCCGGGCGATCGCCACCCAGACGCCCCAGGTCACGGACACGGGTCCCATCGGATCCCCGCTGCAACTCGTACTGGACAAGGCCCGTGACCTACCCATCGTGGTCGATGGGCAGGCGGTCGTGAAATACAAGGTCGACTTCACGGTCTCGGGCCGTCGCGGCGACAACTGCGCCGAATGGTTCTACCTGAAGCCCTGACGTCGCAGCCCGATCACCGACCATTTCCCTACTTGATGGCCGTATCCCGCGGGATATGGCCATCGGTGTTTTACCGACTCTTCACGTCAGCTCCGTATTGACGGCTCGATAACACCCGTGGACAGGTGTCCCTGGAAACGGATCCACCCATGCGTCTCGACACCCAGCTGCGCTCACTACTCGCCCCGCTCCGCCAGCCCATTCGCCAGGCCCCTGCCCGTCAGGTGGGCCGGGCGGTGGGCACCGCGGTGAGCCGGGAAGCCTCCGATCGCCTGAGCCTCAACTCCCGCCCGTTTCTGGCTCCCGGACTCCGGTCCGCCGAGCGCCGTGCCCGCGAACTCGGTCTGGTGACCCGGCTCACGGGCGAGCCCTCCGTCGCGACGCGGGAAGCCCGCGAGCTCATGCAGAACCGGGCCCTCTTGCCGGACCTCGACGTCGATCGCCTGGCCCGCATGCCCGAAGAGACGCTCGGAGGCGCCTACGGACGCTTCATGAAGGCCACGGGCTACACGCACGACGTCTTCGCACCGCTCGACCGGTACCGCTTCCCGGCGAGCAAGGCCCCTGCCGAGGGGGTGGACCTCATTCATGGCAACTCCGACCTCGACTGGGTGCGCCGCTGGACGCGTCAGACGCATGACTTCGGCCACCTCGTCTCGGAGTACTCCATGATGGCGAAGGGCTTCGCGATCCCCGCGGGCAGCGACCTCGCAGCCGGCAAGCACCTGCTCGAGCACCGGCAGACGCACCTCGAGGAGATGGCCTTCCGCACCTTCTGGATGGGGCAGACCCACCATCCCATCTCGGCCACGACCGTGGCCGAGTGGATCCGCGACGTGCCGCGCATCTTCGATCGCATCGAGGGGCTGAGGGCTCACCAGGACATGAGCTTCGAGGTGCTCGAGGAGCTGGCCCACCGGGCGATCGCCGAGGGCACGCTCGAGTCGACGCGCCCCCTGCACGCACGCATGAAGCGGATCGTCCGGGACGCCGTGCCGGCGAACCTCGAAAGCCTGCCGACCAACCAGCGTCGGTTCATCGAACAGCTGGTCGATGCCTACGAACGAGGACTCGATGCCCGCTCCACACTGGCCATCCGCTGGGACACGCTGCTCGACCGGCCGCTCGACGGTCTCAAGCAGGAGCTGGTCGTGCCCCCTCGCCGGGTGGTGCCTGCCACCTCACACATGAGCTTCAGCCGCCCCCCTCTGAACGAGAAGGTGCTTTAAAGGCCCACGATCGCCTTCAGCGCGTTCACGCGTCCGGCCCCCGTCTGGTCATCGCGCCCGGGTGCTCCCAGGTCGTCCACCGTCGCCACGAGGCGATCGCGGATCTGCGCACTCGTGAAGCCGGGGGCCACGCTCTTGATCAGGGCAGCCACCCCCGCGACGTGCGGGGAGGCCATCGAGGTGCCGGACATCTCTCCCCACTCGCCGTAGCGCAACGTCGAGACGATCTTCGAGCCGGGAGCCGCGAGCGTGATCGTCGACCCGTAGTTGCTGAACGGGCTCTTGAGGTCCTTCGTGTTCGACGAACCCACCGAGACGACACCGGGCCACGAGGCCGGGTAGCTCGGGCTCTCGCTGTTCTCGTTGCCCGCAGCCGCCACGACGGTGACGCCCGACCCCACGGCGAACTTCACGGCCTCCGAGAGCGTGAAGGAGGCCTGCGGGGCGCCCAGGCTCAGGTTGATCACGTCGGCCCGGCGCCGGACGGCCGCGACGATGCCCTCCGCGACCTGCGACCAGGTCCCGAGTCCCTCGGCATCCAGCGCCTTCACGGCCAGCACCGTCACGCCGGGCGCGACCCCCATGACCCCGACACCGTCCGGTTGTGCGGCGACGACCCCCGCACAGTGCGTGCCGTGGCCGTTGTCATCGCGCGCATCGTCGTCCTGGTGGATGAAGTCCCAGACCGACTCGACATGCCCGGCGAGGTCCGGATGCTTCATGTCCACGCCCGTGTCGACGATCGCGACCCGCACTCCGGCGCGCCCGCGCGTGAGGGCATGGGCTTCGGGCACCTGGATGCGGCTCATGTTCCACTGGCTGCCGAACAGCGGGTCGGTGGGCACGTCGAAGCCCAGCACGGGGGCTGGCCGTGGGAAGTCCAGGGCCCGCACGTGACCGTCGCGCTCGATGAAGACGACGGCCGGATCCTGGCGCAAGCGAGCCACCGTACCCGCATCCGTCCGAGCATCGAGACGACCGATCCCGAGCTCGCCCAGAGGCCCCTCGAGCGTGAGCAAGCGGAGATCTCCCGTACGGGCACGGCCCAGGGCAGAGGGTCGGAGGCCAACAAGGTACCCCGCCTCACGAGCAGCAATCGCGGCGCTCTTGAACGGTGTCCCCGTGAGAGACGTTGCGGGAAGCATGCCACATGCCGGCATGAGCACCAGCAGGGACGGCAGCAGGACGGACCGGACGGGCAGGAAAGACATGGGCATCTCGCTTTACCTCGAATTAACTACCAGTTAACCATTGTAGACCTGATACCTGCGACCGTCACCCCGCCGTGAGAAGCGCGAGCGAACGGGCATGATGCTCCTGTCGCGCCCCCGTTTCCGCCAGGCAGGTCTCCCCGATGACGAATCTCCCCCCGCAACGCACCCCCATGGGGGCCCTGAAATCGGTTTCAGCCCCCCCACAGCGCGAAACGGCAACGCGTCAGACCCGCCACCACCAGATCGCGATGCTGCGCACCTTCATCCGGGCCTGCTACCCGATCGTGTCGGTGGTGAGCGCCGAGGAGCGCCGGTTCCTGGAAGGCCTACAGAGCCTGCTAGGACCTGCCCGCCCCCTCTACCACTGGACCTTCACGCGCGGCCTCGTGGCCCTCACGGGAGATCGCCGCGTCGAACCGCAGACCGTGGGCGACCCCATCGCGGCGCTCAAGGTGGCCATGCGCGTCGAATCGGGCAGCGTGGTGGTCTTCTCGGACCTGCACCCCTGGCTCGATGGTCCGGCCACCCCGGAGCAGACGGCCATCATCCGGCTGCTGCGTGACTGGTACTCCGAGGCCCGCCGGACCCTCGATACCGAGCGCACCTTCCTCTTGCTCTCGCCCGTGCTGTGCGTGCCGGTCGAGCTCGAAAAAGAAATGGTCGTCATCGACTATCCCCTGCCGGACCGCGTGGCCCTCGAGTCGATCCTCCAGGACGTCATCGTGCGGCAGAAGGCGAAGACCATTCCCGTCCCCCCGATCCTTCCCGAGGTGCGCGATCGCCTCGTGGATGCCGCGCTGGGCCTCACATGGGACGAGGCGCAGAATGCCTTCATGGCAGCTCTCCTCGACGACGGACAGCTCGATGGCCGCGACGTGCAACTCGTGGTCGCCGAGAAGCAGCTCATCATCCGCAAATCGGGCCTGCTCGAATTCATCCGCCCTGAAGCCTCGCTGTCCGACGTGGGCGGGCTGGAGAACCTCAAGGACTGGCTCGCACGACGTACCCGGATCTTTTCCCGCGAGGCGCGAGAGTTCGGGCTTCCGCATCCGAAGGGGGTGCTACTCACGGGCGTCCAGGGCTGCGGCAAGAGCCTTTCGGCCCGGGCGATCGCCGAGCACTGGGCCCTGCCCCTGCTGCGCCTCGACGTGGGTAAGCTCTTCGGTGGCCTCGTGGGCTCGAGCGA
Source organism: Candidatus Sericytochromatia bacterium (assembly GCA_040382575.1). GTDB lineage: Bacteria > Cyanobacteriota > Sericytochromatia > S15B-MN24 > UBA4093 > JAYKJE01. The sequence goes on along the minus strand of JBEIFE010000004.1, from coordinate 17,488 downwards.
GGAAAACATCCGCAAGGCCATCCGGCTCGCCGAGGCCATGGCCCCATGCGTCCTGTGGATCGACGAGATCGAGAAGGGCTTCTCAGGCATGGGCGGCTCGGGACAGAGCGATGGCGGAACGACGGCCCGCGTCTTCGCGACCTTCCTGACATGGCTCCAGGAAAAGGACTCGCAGGTGTTCGTGGTCGCCACCGCCAATCGCATCGAGAACCTGCCGCCCGAGTTGCTCCGGAAGGGACGCTTCGACGAGATCTTCTTCATCGATCTGCCGAGCGGGCTCGAACGAGGAGCGATCTTCGACATCCACCTGAAGTCCCGCGGACGCAACCCCGGCACCTTCGACCTGGGCGTCCTGGTGGCTGCGAGTCAGGGCTTCAGCGGGGCCGAGATCGAACAGGCCGTCGTGGAGGGACTGCTAGAGGCTTTCAACCAGGAGACCGACCTCGCGCAGGACCACCTGCTGGCGGCGCTCCGGCGGACCGTGCCACTCTCGATCACCATGAAGGAAGCGATCTCGGAACTGCGGGAGTGGGCCCGGACCCGGGCCGTTGCGGCGTCGGTGCGCTAGCGCCTCAGGCGAAATCGGCCAGCGACAGACCTGAACGGACCCCGCTGGACAGTTTCAGGCTGTCACGCCCCATCACCGGCGAGTCGCCGAGCAGCGCGTCCATGGCCGAACCGCCTTTTCCATCTGCCCCGCCCGCGATGGACGAGATGGCCGAAACGGGCGAGTCGCCAGAGAGGCTGGCCAGCAGATCGTTGATTCCTGAACCGGCCGGCCGATCCGGTACCGTCACGGGCCGCTGCATCAGTTGCATCATCGCGAGCAAGGACGATCCGCCGCCGATCTGCATCATGCCTCCAGGTCCAGGTGGGGTCACATCGGGTTCATCGGCCGCTGAAAGGCCATGAATGCGGGATTTCTCGAGCTTTTAACAAACGCTTGATTCAGGCCGATCAAACCCGCTGCAAGGCCAGCGGCTCCAGGACCTGCAAGGCCAGGGGAATCTTTCCCAGCGGAGCGCTGACCTGGACGCCCTGAACGGCGCCGCGCATGGCTTCGAGCATCTCGATGGCGATCGCCACGCCCTCGCGGGCCCCCTCGCTGCGCTCCTCGGCCGCCTTCATGCGCGCGAGGACCTCGGGCGGAATCACCACCCCGGGGACCTCGTTGGCCATGAATTCCGCGTTCCGGTAGCTTGCAAGGGGCCAGATGCCCGCCACGATGGGGATCTTGAATTCCTGGACCCGCTCGAGGAAGGTCTCGAGCTGCCGGATGTCGAACACCGGCTGCGTGATGGCGTACTCGGCCCCGGCCTCGACCTTCCAGGCGAAACGCTTGAGCTCGTGCTCGAGATCGATCGCCGCGGGATTCACCCCCACGCCGAAGCAGAAGGCCGTCGGTTTGCCGATGGCGTTGCCCCCGAGGTCGAGCCCGCGGTTCATGCGGTTCACCATGTTGGTGAGCCCGATGGCATCGATGTCGAACACGGCCGTGGCCTGCGGGTAAGGGCCCATCTTGGGCGGATCCCCCGTCACGAGCAGCAGGTTCTGGATGCCCAGACCGGCCGCCCCGAGGAGGTCCGACTGCATCCCGAGCAGGTTCCGGTCGCGGCAGGTGTAGTGCACCACGGGCTCGATGCCCTCGCGCGCGATGAGCAGGCTCGCGGCCATCGCGCTCATGCGGCTCTGGGCCCGCGGGCCGTCGGGCACGTTGATCGCATCGACGCCCGCGTCACGGATGGTCCGCACCCCCGCGACGAGCACCGTCGCATCGCAGCCCTTGGGCGGCAGGACCTCGACGGACGTCACGAAGGCCCCCCGCGCGATCTTGGCCCCCCAGCGTGACCGCTCGGCCAGGGGCACGGGCTCGACGCCAGCAGCCCCCTCCTTGCCGCTCTCCGAGACCACCACCGCGATCTCGCGCCGGGGTGAGAGGGCGCGCGCGGCATCGGCCATCTGCCGGATGTGCTCGGGCGTGGTCCCGCAGCACCCGCCGATGAGCCTCACGCCCGCCTGGATGAGGCGCTTGGCGTACTTCGCCATGTAGTCCGGGCTCGACATGTACATCTTGCGCCCGTCCACCTCGCGCGGCATGCCGGCATTGGGCTGGGCAGCGAGCTTGCGGCTCGTGACACCGGCCATCTGCTCGATGGCCTCGAGCATGGGCGCGGGGCCGACCGAGCAGTTGAGACCGATCACGTCCGCGCCCCAGCGGTCGAGCGTCCGCGCGATGTCCACGGGGGCGCTGCCGTAGGTCGTGCGACCGTCCTCCTGGATGGTCATCTGGCTGATGATCGGCAGATCGCTCACGGCGCGGACGGCCTGCATGGCCTGGTGCATCTCGCGCAGATCCGAGAAGGTCTCGAGCACGAACCCGTCGACGCCGCCGGCGAGCAGCCCCTCCACGGCCTCGGCGAAGAGGGCGCGGGCCTCCTCCTCGCTGGTGGGACCATAGGGCTCCAGGCGGATGCCCAGCGGCCCGATCGCCCCCACGACGTAGCGGTCCTCGCCGACGGCATCCCGCGCGATCTCGGCCGCGCGCCGGTTGACGCGGATGACCTCGTCGGCGAGGCCGTGCGGCTCGAGGTGCGGACGGGTGGCGCCGAAGGTGTTGGTCTCGACGATCTCGGCACCGGCCTTCACGTACTGGCGATGCACCTCGCGCACGACGTCCGGATCCTGGAGGTTGAGCGCGTCGTAGGACCGGTTGATGAACACGCCCATCTGGTAGAGCATCGTGCCCATCGCCCCGTCGAAAACGAGGACGCGATCGTCCTGGAGCGCCTCGCGCAGCGGTCGTCTCATACCTCCACGGCCCCCTTCGGGCCGAGCGCCGGATGCGGACTCACGCGCTCGCCCCGATGGCCCGGATCGCGTAGTAGCGCGCCTCGGGATGGTGAATGATCATGGCGACGGTCGATTGCTCGGGCACGAGCTGGCACGACTCCGTGAGCGTCATGCCGGTCGTGGCCTCGATGGGAAGCAGGTCGAACAGGATCCGGTGGTCCTCGAGGTCGGGAATCGCCGGGTAGCCCCAGCTGTAGCGCTTGCCCTGCCCCGCGGGCAGCCCCCACTCGCGACGCACGTGCCGGTGCAGCAGCTCGGCCAGCGCCTCGGCCGCCTCGACAGCGAGGCCATGGACGTAGTAGGCCTCGGAGTAGTCACCCGCGGCCTGCAGGCGCTCCATGCGCTCGGTCGAGCGCGGACCGACCGTGACGGCCTGCAGGGCCAGCACGTCCATGCGATCGCCCCCGAGTGGCTGGAAGTAATCGGCCAGGCAGAGGCGATCGCCGTCGGGCTGACGCGGGAAGGTGAACCGGGCCCGCACCTTCGTCCCCTCGGGCGAATCGAACACGACGAGCGTATCCCCGTCGGCCTGGCAGGGGTAGAAGCCGTAGACTCCGCGCGGCTCGAGCCAGCCCTCGCGCAGGACCTCGGCGCGCATGCGGGCCAGGCGCGGTTCGAACTCCTCCTTCAGCAGCCGCTCCCAGGCCTCGCCCGTCGTGCTCTTGCCGCCCCACGAGAGACGATAGAGGCTCTTGAAGTCGAGACACTCGAACACGCGGTCCAGGGGGACGTCCGCGAGCACGCGGTGCCCCCAGAAGGGCGCCTGCGGCACGGGCACGTCGAGGCGCGTGGCCGATCGGGCGGCCACGACGGCGGGCGCCGCCTGGGTCAGACGCGCCTGGCGCTCCTTCTCGGCCAGAGCCTGACGGTGGATGTCCGCCAGGAAACCCTCGCGCTCGGCCGGGTCGTTGAGGCGCTCGAGCGTGGAGAGACCCTCGAAGGCGTCATTGGCGTAGAACACGCCCGGGCCGTAGGGCGTGCCGTCATCGAGCAGACCGATCCGGCGGCCGAAGCTGCGGTTGATCGCCGCCCCGCCGATCAGGATGGGGACGTGAACGCCCTGGCGGTGCGCCTCCTGGACGCACAGCGGCATCTGCTTCGAGGTCGAGACGAGCAGGGCCGACAGACCGATGGCATCGGCCTTGAGCTCGCGTGCCCGGTCGAGGATGGTCTGCACGGGCACCTGCTTGCCCAGGTCGTGGACCGTGTAGCCGTTGTTGCTGAGGATGGTCTGGACGAGGTTCTTCCCGATGTCATGCACGTCACCGTAGACGGTGGCCAGCACGACGGTGCCCTTGGTGACACCCTCGGTGCGGTCGAGGAACTGCTCGAGGTGCTTGACGGCCTTCTTCATGACCTCGGCCGACTGCAGCACGAATGGCAGGATGAGCTCCCCCGCGCCGAAGCGATCGCCGACGTCCTTCATGGCCGGCAGCAGCACCGTGTTGAGCACCGTGACGGGGTCCTGGCGCGAGAGGGCGTCATCGATGAGCGCCTCGATGCCCTCCTTGCGGCGGTGCAGGATCTGCCAGTGGATACGCTGCTCGGACGTCATGCCAGCCGTGGGGTCCTCGGCGACGGAGGTGCTTCCTGCGGCAGCCTGGTTGGCCTCGAAGTAAACGATGAGCTCCTGCAGGGCCTCGGGGGAGCGGTTCAGAACCAGGTTCTCGGCGAGGCGCAGGGCCTCGGGCGGGATCTCGGCAAGAGGCATGACGTGGGCCGGGTTGACGATGGCCAGATCGAGCCCCGCCTCGACGGCGTGGTGCAGGAAGACCCCGTTGACGACGGCACGTGCGTGCGGCTGTAGCCCGAACGAGACGTTCGAGACCCCGAGCGTCGTGAGGACTCCCGGGAGTTCGGCCTTGATGCGACGGATGCCCTCGAGCGTATCGAGGGCCGAGGGGGCGAACTCGGGATCTCCCGTCGCCAGCGTGAAAGTCAGGGCATCGAAGATGAGCGCCTCGGGCTTGAGGCCGTACTCGCCCACGACCAGGTCGTGGATGCGACGCGCGACCTCGAGCTTGCGCTCGGCGGTCTTGGCCATGCCGACCTCGTCGATCGTGAGGGCCACGACGGCGGCCCCGTGCTCGAGGGCATGAGGCAGGATCGCGTCGATGCGGGCGCGGCCGTTCTCGAGATGCACCGAGTTGACGATGGCGCGGCCCGGGAAGGTCCGCAGGGCCTCGAGGATGACGGCAGGCTCGGTCGAGTCGATCATCAGCGGAGCCTCGACGCCCTGCGCGAGCGTCTTGACGACCTTCCGCATCTGCTCGACCTCATCAGCCCGTTCGGTCAGCGCCACGCAGACGTCCAGCACGTGCGCCCCGTTCTCGACCTGCTCGCGAGCGATCTCGAGAACGCCATCGTAATCGTCGGCCAGGAGCATTTGCTTGAGCTTGCGACTGCCCTGTGCATTGACGCGCTCGCCCACCAGCAACGGACGCGGCTCTTGCCAGAGACTGACGGAGCGCATGGCACTCGCGACGTGCGGCGCACCGGCCCCGGGACGGGGCAGAGGCTTGAGGTCGGCGACGGCCGCGGACAGGGCCCGGATGTGGTCCGGGGTGGTGCCGCAGCAGCCGCCGACGAGGTTCACGCCGTACTTCTGAACGTACTCGCGCAAGGTCTCGGCCATCGGGACCGGCTCGAGTGGGTAGACGGCCTTCCCGTCGACATTCAGGGGCAGACCGGCATTGGGAATCAGGCTGATGGGCTTCGTCGCGCGCTCGAAGAGCAGCTGGACGGGGCCGCGCATGTGCTCGGGACCCGTCGAACAGTTGAGCCCGATGACGTCGATGGGTAGGGCCTCGAGGATGGCCACCGCCGCCCCGATGTCCGTACCCAGCAGCATCCGGCCCGTGACGTCGAGCGTGACCTGGGCCTGGATAGGTACGCGACGCCCGGCCTTCGAGAAGTAGCGTTCGAGCCCCGTGATGGCGGCCTTGACCTCGAGGATGTCCTGCGAGGTCTCGATGAGCAGGACATCGCAGCCCCCCTCGACCAGCGGTCGGGCCTGCTCCTCGAAGAGATCGGCCAGTTCCTCGAAGGTGACGTTGCCGAGCGTCGGATCGGACGACGAAGGCAAAAGCCCCGTCGGCCCGATGGATCCGGCCACGAAGCGCGGGCGCCCGGGCGTCGAGAAGCGATCAGCGGCCTCGCGAGCCAGGCGCGCGGCCGTGAAGTTCTGCTCGTAGACCTTCTCGGGCATGCCGTACTCGCCGAGCTTGAGGCGGCTGCCACCGAAAGTGTCGGTCTCGAGGACGTCGGCACCGGCCTCCAGGTAGTCCTCGTGGATGCGCGTGATGACGTCGGGCCGAGTGAAGACGAGCATCTCGTTGCAGCCCATCTGGCCGCCGTAATCCTCGAGCGTGAGGTCGAGCGGCTGGATCGATGTCCCCATCGCGCCGTCGTAGACGAGGATGCGGTCCTGGAGAGCCTGGAGGTAAGGGTGCATGATGGCCTCGATCCCGGGGTGCATGACAACTGTCACTTGATTCAAGATACCCATCACACGCGCATCCGGAACCGGACGCACGAGCGCCGCACCATGATGCCACAGGGCCCGGAGCGATGCGGGAAACGAAGGCACGCGGAAAATTCCTGGCCTGGGGAGGATCAAGAGCCACGCGCCGCCCACAGGACCTGGTGGCCTTCGAGGCCGCAGGGCCAGTCGGCCCGGTGCCCGTCGAGCCAGACCGTCCAGTCCTCGATCCGCGGCGGGGGCGGCGGCGCCGGGCGGGCTGCGGCGGACATGTTGAAGCAGGCGATCGCGTCTCCTCCGGGCGATCGCCGCACGAGGTTCAGGATGGCCGGATCCCCGTCCCCCAGGACGTGCAGGTCGCCAGAACGCAGGGCCGGGATCGCCCGCCGCAGCGACAGGAAGCGACGCAGGTCATGCCACACGGAGCCCGAATCGGCACGGGCCGTGGCCACCGTGGGCCCTGGCAGGACCGGGACGCGGAGCTGCCCCGGAGCACATGTCGAGAAGCCGCGGTTGGGGCCTTCGTCCCAGGCCATGGCCGTTCGCAGGCCCATGCGGTCGGGCAGATCGAGGTCGTCACCCATGCCGATCTCGTCGCCGTAATACAGCACGGGACAGCCCGGCAGGGCGAGCAGGAGGCCGAAAAGCAAGGACAGCTTGCGGCGATCGCCATCCACGAGGCTCGCAAGCCGCCGGCGGATGCCCAGGTTGAGACGCATGCGCGGCTCAGGGGCATAGGCTTCCCAGAGGGCCTCGCGCTCGCCAGGCGTGACCATCTCGAGCGTGAGCTCGTCGTGGTTCCGCAGGAAGGTGGCCCAGCGAGCTCCTGCAGGCAACACGGGGGTCCTAGCGAGAATTTCGCGGATGGGCGCAGCGTCTTCCCTGGCCAGCCCCAGAAAAAGCCGGGGCATCCATGGAAACTGGAAGGCCATGTGCAACTCATCCTGCATGTACGGCAGCAGCTGCTCGGGCGGCTGGTTGATCTCTCCCAGCAGGACGGCCCCGGGCCAGCGTGCTGCCATGTGCGCGCGCAAGCGGCGCAGGAAGGCGTGAGTGCCGGGAAGATTCTCGCAGATCGTGCCCTCCTCCTCGAACAGATACGGCACGGCATCCAGCCGGAAGCCATCGACACCTCGCTCGAGCCAGAAAGAGGCCACCTCGAGCATGGCGTCCTGGACCTCGGGATTGGCATAGTTGAGGTCCGGTTGCTCGCGGTAGAAACGGTGCCAGTAATACCGCCCGACCTGAGGCTCCCAAGTCCAGTTCGAGGGCTCGAAGTCCTGGAAGATGACGCGCACCCCCGCGAAGCGCCGGGGGTCATCCGACCAGACATACCAGTCATGATGCGGGTCCGCGGAGCCCCGCCGGGCCGCCTGGAACCATGGATGCCGGTCGGAGGTGTGGTTGAGGACCAGATCGAGCAGGACCCGGATCCCTCGCGCGTGCGCGGCCTCGACGAAGGCCTCGAAATCGGCCATCGTGCCGAGCGCCGGATCAATCGCCCGGAAGTCGCTCACGTCGTAGCCATCGTCTCGCAGGGGCGAGGGAAAGCAGGGCAGGAGCCACAGAGCCTGCACCCCCAGCTCGGCCAGATAATCGAGCCGGGAGGTCAACCCCCGGAAATCCCCCAGGCCGTCACCGTCGCCATCCTGGAACGTCCGGACCGAGAGCTCGTAGAAGACGGCTTCGTACCACCAGGGACTGCCCATGACGCACCTCCGGCCCCGCAGGATAGCAGGGCCGGAGAGGCGGATGAAGCAGAAAGCGGAGGTCGCCGTCAGGTCGTCGGCTGCTGCTGTTGCTGCTGCTCGGTGGCCGCACGCTTGGCCTTCTCTTCGCGAGCGCGATGGGCTTCCTCGGCCTCGGCAGCTCCGACCTCGGTCTCGAATCGAACCTGGTTGCGGCCCGAGCGCTTGGCCAGATAAAGCGCCTGGTCCGCCCGCTCGACGAGTGCTGGCACGCTGTCCTGCGAACGCATCAGACCGATACCGAAGGACATCGTGACATGGAGGGGGGGCAGGTCGCCCTCGAGGTCGAAGGTGAGCTGCTGAACGGCCTGACGGATGCGTTCGGCCACCACGTGCGCACCCTGCATGTCGGTCTGGGGCAAGAGGACGATGAATTCTTCACCTCCGTACCTCGCCACGAAGTCACAGTCCCGCACGGCCATTTTGAGGACCTGCGAGACCCGGCGCAACACCATGTCTCCCGTCTGGTGACCATAGGTGTCATTGATCTTCTTGAAGAAGTCGATGTCCGTGAGCACGATCGAAAGCGAGTTTTCGTAGCGCCGGGACCGGGCCACCTCGAGACCGATGATCTCGTCGAAGTGGCCCTTGTTGATGAGCCCCGTGAGTCCGTCCGTGCCGGCACGGCGGACGGCGGCTGCATTCTTGACCTTGAGCTCGGAGATCACGCTGTCACGTTCCCCGAGCGCCATGCGCAGATCGCACTCGGACAGGGCGAGCGTCACGACCGGTAGACACATGCTGAGCAACTCGCGGCGCTCTTCCTCGACGAAGGCGTTGCCCTCCCAGACCAGCAGCAGGACGGCATGGCACCGATGACGCATGACGAGAGGCATCGCGACCACGCGACGCGACATGCCGAAATCCCGCCGATGCGTTTCTTGATCGGCCAGGGCATCGCGCACCAGATCGATGTAAGCAGGCGGGAACTCGAAGTTGGACTTGCGGATATCCCCGGGCAGGATCAGCTTTCCGTCCTGAGCTCCGGATACGAGGAGGAGCTCCAGAAACAGCGATGCCACGAGCTCGTGCACACCGACAGCATTCCGTATCCGGTCCGAGACCCGGTTCATCACCCACATGGGGTCAACTATTGTGATGTCTGAATCCATGCGTTTGCTACCAGAAGGGGGACACACGTGGACTAGCGCATACATTGTTCCACGGAAACGGGCAATTCAAGCGTCCTTCAGCCCAGAACGTGGATGTGAATCTTCGTAAACACGCTGGAGATGCCCTGGCGTCACGTGCGTGTAGATCTGCGTCGTGGAGAGACTGGCGTGGCCGAGCAACTCCTGGACCACCCGGAGATCCGCCCCCGCCTCCAGCAGACGCGTCGCAAAACCGTGCCGCAAGACATGCGGGGACGCCGGCCCCGGATGTCCGACCTCGTCAGCCAGCCGACGCATTCGATCCTGGATGGCCCGGGGCGCGAGCACCCGCCCCTGGCGGCCCAGGAAGAGCCCTCGCTCTCCGGGGGCGGCAAGCCCGGGACGGGCCTCATCGAGATACCGATGGAGCCAGTCGAGGGCCCGAGGGTCCACCAGGACGATCCGCTCCTTGCCCCCCTTGCCGAGCACGCGTAGTTCACCCTGGGCGAGATCGACGTCGTCCAGACGGAGATTGCACAGTTCCGAGATCCGGACGCCGGAGCTGGCCAGCACTTCCAGCACGGCACGATCACGTAACCCGAGTGGAGTCCGGACGTCCAGACGGTCGAAAAGGGACTCGAGTACCGCATCGGGGAGCAGACGGGGCAGCGTGCGCCGTCGCCTGGGAGTGGCCAGGACTGAAAGGGGGTGCGCCGCAAGTGCCCCGGAACGCACGAGGTAACGTGTGAAAGCCCTTAGCGCAGCGATCTTGCGCGCCAGCGTGGCGCGTTTGCAGCCCCTGGCGGCAAGCGAGGCCAGGAGCTGACGGACCCGCTGGACATCGAGATCCGACAGCTCGGTGGCGCCCGTCTCGAGACGGAACTGATCCAGGTCGCGGGCGTAGGCACGGCAGGTGTGATCCGACAGGTTCCGCGTTCGCGCCAGATCGTCGATGAACCTGGCCTGCCACGTGGCGAATTCCACGACCGACCTCCTGCACCCCGGTTCCACGGGGACGATCCGGGCATACCCTCCGTCCGGCCTCCAGGTCAAGTCCCCGGATGTGGACGGGCCGATTGCTGAGGAACACGTTAAGATGAAGCGTTTCCTGATCGCTGCGCCTTCATCCACCTTCCGGTGAAAGGACACCCGGCCTTGAGCGAATCCTCAGCCGATCGCCGCCAGCACCGGCGAGCTGCCATGCATCTCGATTGCGTCGTCGTGGTTCCCGAGACGGGTTTCCAGTGCCGGGCCGAGATCCGGGACGCCTCGACGGGGGGAATGCTGGTCCATGCCACGCGGATGGTCAGACGCAACCTGTCCCGGCCCTTCTGGATCTGTTTCACGCTGGCCGGCGAACTCTTCCAGGTGCCCGTCCAGCCCGTGAACATCCGGAATGACAGCGAGGTGGGAGTGAGTTTCCGGACCGTGACGCCGGTGCTCTCGGCCACCCTGGCGAGGGCCATTTTCACATCCCTCCGGGAAAATCAGCGAACCAAGGTTCGCGCGGCCCCCATCCCGCTCGACGAACTTCCCGCTCGCCGCCTGCTCCATTCGGTCGATGTGAGGCTCCGGAGCGATCGAACCGGGGAGGACGACGACCTCTCGGGTAACGGAGCTCGGGATCTGGCCCGAAAGGTGAGTCAGGCCGTGCGAGGACAGCACGCGACCCTGCACGATGCCATGGTGGATGCCCGCAACCGGCACAAGGACCGCAGCGAGCGCTGGAAAGACAAGCGGACCGTCAGTTACGACTAGGGTCCGCCGACTCGAGCGACGTCAGGGACAGCTGAGATACGCCGGACGGATCCACCGGCACGACGTGACATGCCCGACAGCGCGGCTCGTAAGCCTCCGCAGCCCCCACGAGGATGATCGGGTCGTCCCAGCGCGCCGGTTGGCCGTCGATGAGACGCTGAGATCGGGTGGCCGGAGCTCCGCACTGGACACAGATGGCCGTGAACTTCTCGACCTGCTCGGCGATCGCCAGCAACCGGGGCATGAAGCCGAAGGGCTGACCCCGGAAATCCAGATCGAGCCCGGAACAGACGACCCGCTTTCCGGCATCGGCCAGGGCCTGGACCACATCGAGCACGCCCTCATCGAAAAACTGGATCTCGTCGATCGCCACCACATGTGTCTCGGGACGGGTCAAGAGGGCGATCTCGTGGGAGCCTTCCGCGCGGATGGCCCGGATGCTGCGACCGGAGTGGCTGCTGACGTCCTCCGGAACGTACCGGGAATCGAGGATCGGCTTGAACACCTGGACGACCTGCCGGGCAATTTCTGCACGACGGATCCGTCGAATGAGCTCCTCGGTCTTGCCGCAGTACATCGAGCCACAGATCACCTCGATCCAACCGGTTCGACAGGGAGAAGCGTGAAAGGCGTGCTGCATGGGGCCTCGCGACGGGAACAAACCCGCTCATCGTAACATCCGGTGATGAGCGAGGCCATCCACCATGCCCTGAAACGTCATGATCTCGTGCATGTCGGGTACAACCCCTGCAAGATCACCGGGAGGACGACGTGCCCACGCCAAAGCCGCTGACTCAGACCTCGCTCCCCGCTGCCGGTCCCGGCATACCCGATTCGACGCTCTCGATCATCGGCGGCCTCGTCGCGCTCATGATCGTGTTCTGGCTCCTCCACATGATCCGCCAGGCGGGCAAGCGCACCGTCCGGGGCAAGGTCGACCCGACCCTCCTGACCCGGGCCCTGAAGCGTTACGTGACTCGTATGGATGTCCGTCTCCGCCAGGCCTCCGAGATCTACACGTCCTTGCTGGCCAACCGGAACCTGGTGGCAGGCTACTACGAGAGCCATGGTTCGGTGATCGGAGTCCGCCTCCACGTGAAGCAGGCCTACTGCAAGCGGTGTCGCAAACTGGACGGCCTGGAGATCAGTCTCCTCGATGCCGAGGTCGTGGCAAGCCATACGCCGCCATTGCACGGCGAACTGTCACGCGGCAAACCGATCTGCGAGGCTACACTCATCGCGATCCCCGCTGACAGTTCGCCGTCCCGGGGCCGCGCCAGACCGTCCGGAAACGGCAAGGGTGCCCGGGGCGGCAAGAAGCGCTGAGGTCAGGCCAGAGCCACGTCCTCACGGGCAAGCATCGTACGCAAATCGGCCAATGCACGCTCTCCCATGAGACGGTGACGCTCGGCTTTGTCCCGGATCCGAGGACCTTCAGGAGGATCCAGCAGGCCCCAGTTCGAGTTCATGGGCTGAAACCGGGTCGGGTCCGCATGCGTGACGTAATGCAAGAGGGACCCGAGCATGGAGGTGCGCGGAAGAACGAACGGCTGCAGCCCCTTCAGAACCCGGGCCATGTTGATACCGGCAAGCGCCCCGGAGGCAGCCGATTCCGAGTACCCTTCGACCCCGACGAGACAGCCGGCCACGAACCAGGTGGGGCGATCGCGCCACTGCAAGGAGGGATCGAGGAAGGCCGGACTGGCCAGGTACGTGTTGCGGTGCATGACCCCCATGCGGACGAACTCGGCTCGCTCCATGCCGGGAATCATCCGGAAGACCCGGGTCTGCTCACCCCACTTGAGCTGGGTCTGGAAGCCGACCATGTTGTAGAGGTCCCCGACGACGTTGTCCTGGCGGAGCTGGACGACGGCATAGGGTCGGCGCCCCGTCCGGGGATCGGTGAGACCCACGGGCTTCATCGGGCCGAAGCGCAGGGTGTCCACCCCCCGACGGCCGAGCACCTCCACGGGCAAGCAGCTCTCGAAAAAATTCCGTTCCGTCTCACCGAGGTGCAGGACGGCCCCCTCGGCTGCCACCAGGGCCTCATGGAAGGCCAGGTACTGCTCACGGTCCATGGGGCAGTTCAGATAGACCCCGTCCCCCTTGTCATAGCGAGCCTGGGGGAAGACCACGGACATGTCGAGGCTGTCCTTCGACAGGATGGGTGCCGCGGCATCGTAGAAGTGCAGGTGCGCGTGGCCCACGTACCGGGACAGCTCGGCCGAGAGCGCATCCGAGGTGAGCGGGCCCGTGGCGATGAGCGTGGGAGCTTCGGGATCGAGCGAGACGATCTCGTCTCGGACGAGCTCCACGTGAGGATGTGCCAGCAACTCGGACATGATGGCATCGGAAAAGACGTCTCGATCGACCGCGAGCGCCCCGCCCGCGGGGACGGCAGCCTTCTCGGCAGCCCGCATCACGAGCGAGTCGAAAAGTCGCATCTCGGCCTTGAGGAGGGCCGCAGCCGCGCCTTCCGTACGGGACCCGAGCGAGTTGGAACAGACCAGTTCCGCGAGCTTGTCCGTATGATGGGCCAGCGTAGGCCGGACAGGGCGCATCTCGATGAGCCGGACCGGAATCCCGGCCCGGGCGATTTGCCAGGCGGCCTCCGAGCCAGCCAGCCCCCCCCCGATGACGGTGACGGGTCGCGTCAAGACGCCACCTCGCGCGAGGCGGCCTCGTCTCCCTCGTCCGAGCCGGCCGTGGCGCCAGCAGCCGACTTCCGGGGCGGATTCATGATGTGCTTGCACTCGGCATTCGTGCAAAGAAGGAACGAGCGGCCAGCCTTGGTCTTCTTGAGAACCGTGAAAGTGCCACACTTCACGCAGACATGATCGGTCGGGAGATCCCAGGAGGTGAAGTCACACTCCGGATAGCGGTTACAGCCATAGAAGGTCTTGCCCGTCCGGGTGCGCTTGATGATGACCTCCCCGCCGCAGCCCGAGCGCTTGCATGCCACGCCAGCCTTCTTCACGAGCGGCTTGGTCGTCTTGCATTCGGGGTAGCCGGAGCATGCCAGGAAGTCACCGAAGCGACCGCTCTTGATGAGCATCTCCTGGCCACAGTTCTCGCAGCGCTCGCCCGAGGGGATGGCAACGGGCTTCATTTCCTTGGCCGCCAGCTTGAGCGTGGCCTGGAAAGGCGTATAGAAGTTCTTGAGCAGCTGCTGCCACTCGTTCTCACCCGTCTCGATGGTATCGAGCTTGTCTTCCATGTCGGCCGTGAAGCGGATGTCCACGATGTCCGGGAAGTGGTTCTTCAGCTGATCGTTGACCTGGATACCCAGCTCGGTCGGCGTGAGCGCCTTGGCGTTCTTGACGACGTAACCACGATCCTGGATGGTCGCAATCGTCGGTGCATAGGTACTCGGCCTTCCGATACCCTGCTCTTCCATGGTCTTGACCAGCGAGGCCTCGGTGTATCGGGGCGGTGGCTGAGTGAAGTGCTGCTGGGGCACGACTTCCTTGAGCTTCAGGACGTCCCCCGTATCCAGGTCCGGCACCTTGGGAGCCTTCTTCTCGGCCGTTTCATCCTCGGAAGTCTCGACGTGGACGGCCATGAAACCGGGGAAGACGATCTGCGTGTCCGAAGCCCGGAACAGAGCCTCATCGGCCGTGATCTCGACGGTCCGGATCGCGAGCGTGGCATTGGCCATCTGGCTCGCCGCGAACCGCTCCCAGACGAGGCGATAAAGCTTGAACTGATCCGGTGTCAGGAACGCCTTGACCTGGTCAGGAGTGCGCTGGATGGAGGTCGGGCGGATCGCCTCGTGCGCTTCCTGAGCGCCCTTCTTGACGGGGAACGACCGACGGGTGGTGGGAACGTAGGTCTTGCCATGAGTCTTCTGGATGAAGGCTCGGGCTTCCTCGTAGGCCTCGTCCGCGATGCGCACCGAATCGGTTCGCATGTAGGTGATGAGTCCCACGGGGCCCTCGCTACCGAGGTCGATGCCCTCGTAGAGCTGCTGTGCGAGTGCCATGGTGCGCTTCACGGTGAAACCGTAGCGCTTGGAGGCTTCCTGCTGCATGGTCGAGGTGATGAAGGGCGCGGCCGGCTGACGCTTCTGGTCCTTCGTCTGGACCTTGCTGACGCTGAATGCAGTGTCCCGCAGCGCATCGACGATCTGCTGCGCCTGATCGCCCGACGTGATGTCTGGCTTCTGACCCTGCCAGCGGACCAGTTCTGCCGAGAAGGCCGTACGGGCAGGCGGCTTCACGAGGTCAGCCCGGATGCTCCAGTATTCGCGCGGCTTGAAGGCCAGGATCTCGGCCTCGCGATCGCAGATGAGCCTGACGGCGACGGACTGGACGCGACCGGCCGACAGACCGCGCTTCACCTTCTGCCAGAGCAGGGGGGAAATCTTGTAGCCGACGAGCCGGTCGAGGACGCGCCGAGCCTGCTGGGCATTGACCCTCTGCTGATCGATATCCCTCGGATGCTGGACGGCCCGGAGAATCGCATCCTTCGTGATCTCGTTGAACTCGATGCGGCGCATGGGCTTGGCGAGATCGGCCAGCAACTCGGCGAGGTGCCATGCGATCGCCTCCCCTTCGCGATCCGGGTCGGGCGCGAGATAGACGAGGTCGACGCCCGATGCTGCTTCATGCAGCTCGGACACCACCCTGGATTTCTCTGAAAGCACCTCGTATTGCGGCAAGAAGTTCTTCTTGACGTCGACGCCCAGCCCTTTCTTGGGCAGGTCGCGCACGTGGCCGGTGCTGGCTCGCACCTGGAAGTCCTTGCCCAGTATCTTGGCGATGGTCTTCGCCTTGGCCGGGCTCTCCACGATCACGAGCGATTTCGTCACGACACGTCCACCTTTCACCCCGTCCGGCCTCCTCGCCGAACCTGCGGGACAGACGGGGTAACCACTGACCCCCTCCGTGAGCATCACTCTAGCATATCGAGGAACACGCACCGGCTCAGGAAACGTCTCAAGCCAGCCGGTACCAACCCTCAGCCCCCATCGCGACCCTGCCTGCCAGCAGCAGATGGGTCAAGGCTGCCTGGACGCGGGCGGCCGACAATCCAGTCAGACCGGGGAGCATCTCGACCACGCGAGCCTCGGACCCGAGCGCCCCCCAGACGAGCGCCTGATCCCCGTCCAGCCTCACATCGAGAGGATTCGCGCGAGACTCCCATCCGAACTCCGTGAGCACGTCGCGGGCATCCCGGACGAGGCGAGCCCCGTCCCTCAGGAGTGCGTTCACCCCCGCGGAGGTCGGCGCATCGACGGGTCCAGGCACAGCCATCACCTCGCGGTCCTGTTCGAGCGCGTGAGCCGCCGTCAGGAGCGCCCCGGAGCGTTCCGGAGCCTCGATCACGACGGTCCCGCGACAGAGGCCGGCCACGAGACGGTTCCTGGCCGGAAATCTCCACGGAGCAGCACCGGTTCCCGGAGGATATTCGCTGAGCAGGCACCCACCGGCACGGAGGATCTGCCGAGCGAGATCACGGTGAGACACCGGATGGATCCGATCGATGGCCGAGCCGAGGACGGCCCAGGTCTTCCCGCTTGCCAGTGCTGCAGCGTGGGCCTCGGCATCGATCCCCAGCGCGAGTCCCGAAACCACCACGACGTCTCGGCTGCGAGTTCACCCGAAATTCGGGCCGCCATCCGCCGTCCGTAAGGGGTCGGGCGCCGGGTGCCCACCACGGCGATCGCCCGCGATGACGTGGACAGTTCGCCGGCCTTCCAGAGGGCCAGCGGCGGCACAGGAATGTGCCGCAGGAGCTCTGGAAAGCGATCATCGGTCTCCAGGACCAGGTCGAGACCACTGTTCACGTGGATTTGCCAGAGACGAAAGGGGTCAAGACCTGGCCTGGCCGCCGCGAGTGCCGCGGCCCGCTCTGGCGAGAGCCCCCCCCTTTCGACGAGCATGGTCGGAGTAGCCCCCCAGGCTCTGGCCAGGCCCCCGAATCGATCCCGCAGGCGCCGCAGGGTACGAGGCCCCGCTCCTTCAACACCAAGCCACGCCACCAGGGCCACCATGTCATCCTGTAAACTCATGCCATAATTATATCATGAATCACGACAAAAAGAGGACCCCGACGGATCGGGGCCCTCTGACGGAAGCGGCTGAGAGCCGTTTCGACTAGTGGGCAGGAGCCTCGCTGGCAGCCTCGGCAGGAGCTTCGGCGGCAGGGGCTTCGCTCGCAGCGGCCTCGGCAGGGGCGGCTTCACCAGCGGGGGCCGCTTCACCGGCAGCGGCGCTGTCAGTGGCCTCACCAGCAGGCATGCTGTCAGTCGCCTCGGCAGCAGGCGCCTCGGATGCGGTGGTGCTGGCGGGCTCCTCGGACTTCTCGCCACCCGAGCAAGCCACGAGGTTCATCGAGACGGCGACGAGGGAGAGCAGGAACAGACGCTTGAGCATGAATGGTTACTCCTTCAAGATGCAGTGTGAGCGCATACCGGGATCATATCACCGGCCGACCATGGACGTTTTCCCGATACGGTCAGGCGTCCTTGCCCTGGAGCCGCCGGACCAGCCAGCAGCGATCTTTGTTGACGTTGTAATCTTCCAGGATGAAGTCCAGAGCGGCACGCAGGATCTCGG
>JBEIFE010000003.1:0-22518 GCA_040382575.1 Candidatus Sericytochromatia bacterium | reverse complement strand
GGCTCCTGCCAGCAAGACCGGTCCCGCTCCCAGGCCGCAACTGGCGTGGGGCGCGCTCGGGGTCCGCTCGTGGGTGGATGGTGCCGCGGACATCACGCTGGCTGCTCCCGACGTCTTCAAGGTCGTCACCAACTTTCCAGCGCTCGACAAGCAGTTGACCTCCGACATCGGGGCGCTCCAGGATGTCCTCAACAGCAATACCCTCTCGGTGGGGGCCGTCGGCGAGAAGATCAGTGCCATTCGCGCCACGCTGGGGAGTGAATCGGGCCTCGGCGTCTTCACCAAGAAGAACGCGGAAGGCAGCACAGCCAAGTCCATCTCGCTCTCGGTGGCCAACCGGGCCTACTCCACCACTGCCGTGACGCTCTCCCAGCCCGTGGCGCTTCCCATCCCGGGCTTTCCGAAGGCCAAAGCGACCGTCGGCGCCAGTGGCAAAGTGTTCCTCGGACCCGGTTCAGTCGCTGCGCCCTTCGGGGGGGGCGATGCCTTCAAGCCCCAGATCGGGACTCCCGGTACGCTGTCCATCTCGGGTAACGTCGACCTGGGTCCCCAGTTCGCGGCCCTGTCCTCTGCGCTTGATTCCTTCTCGGGTGACCTCTCCAAGATCGCCGAACTTCAGAGCCAGTTCTCGAACTTCAACAACCTGGACTACTCGAAGATCCTGTCCCTCGACTGGAAGACGCGAGCGGCCGGTTCCGTCGGCTTCGGTCTCGACCTGGGGGCGAACGTCGCTCTGACGGATGCCTGGTCGGTCGGTCTCGCGGCTTACAACCCCCTTGTCATCTGGCCGGGAACCGAGAGTACCCAGCGCCTGGGCTTCACCAACGGCTCGTTCCAGCTCCAGGAGAACGGTGGTACGACCAGTATCAACTTCACGGACACCGAACCCTTCGGACTCTCGCTCGGGACCGCGTTGCAGTTGCCTCTGGGCTTCACCCTCGTGGGGGATCTGCGCCAGGATTTCACGACGAATCCGATTTCGAAGCAGATGTCTTCGCCGACTCTGCAGGCCGGGCTCGCCTGGAACATTTTCAACTTCCTGCATGCGCGCGCTGGTGCCCGACTCGGGGGCTTCAACCCGATGTACGGTGCGGGCGTGGGGATGAACCTGTTCTTGACCCACGTCGATCTCGGCGTGGGGGTCGACCCCGAGTTCCGCAATGCACAGGCTGGCGCATCCTGGGGTTTCGGCTTCTAGGGGCGCATGCGGTTCTTCGGCAAGCGCCCGCCATCCGGTTCCGCCCCTGCTGCATCGGCAGGGGCGGAAGCCTTGCTGGCCCAGGTGTCGGTGCTGTTCGCAGACCTCGAGGGCTTCACCCGCCTGGCCGAGCAACTCCCGGCGCGGGAGGTGCTGGAGATCCTCAACCGGCATCTCGAGGTCATGGTGGCCTCCGTCGATGCGCATGGTGGATTCGTCGACAAGTACATCGGGGATGCGATCCTGGTCTTCTGGAACCTCGCCGATCCCGTGCGGGGGGCCGAGCAGGCCGTGCGCTGCGCGCTCGCCATGCATGAGGCGATCGCCCGGGTCCAGGGTGAGGCGATCGCCATGGGGCAGCAACCGCTGCGCATCCGGATCGGGATCGCCACCGGTGAGGCCATCGTCGGCGACGTGGGGCCGGCTCACCGCCGGGAGCGTACCGTCATCGGGGATACCGTCAACATGGCCGCGCGACTGGAGGCCCTGAACAAGCAGTTTCATAGCCAGACCCTCATCTCGGGCTCCACGCTCGCGTACGTCCGGGAGCGCGTCCGTGGGCGCGACCTCGGGACCGTGAGCCTGAGCGGCCGGCGGGAGCCCGTCCACTGCTTCGAGGTGTCGGGTTGGCTGCCTCGTCCAGAGGATGCAGAGGTGTCCCCGTGATCGTTCTCGATGAGGTCCTCCGCTCGTGCCAGGATATCGTCGCGCTGTCGGCGATCGCCGTGGCCGTGCTCTGGGGGGCCAAGCTCGTCCGTCCATCTTCCGACCTGGATCGCCTCTGCGTCCCGGCCTCGGCTCTCGCGATGCTCGTCACCCTCGCGGCACAGGCTTTCGCCTTTTCCCGAGCTGGCGCCATCGTGCCCTGGGCCATCGTTCTCGTGGGACCCCAGGTGATCCTGACCGGAATCACCTTCGAGTTCGGCTCGCGTCTCTGGACCCTCGTACCCGCCATCCTGGCGCCGGGTATCCTCTTCTTGCTGGGGGGGCAGACCCTGATTCCGGTCGGATTTCCGCCCGACTGGGCGACCGTCGGCGCGGCCGGCGCGTGGTGCGGGACGGGGTTTCTGCTCGCGGCAGCAGCCGCCATTCCGATCCAGGCCATCTTCGGGAGCCCCCGCACCGTCACCTCTCGGCGGACGCTCCGTACCCTCGGTGCCAGCTGGGGGGGGCTGGCGGAGGTCACCTATCGCATGGTGGCGTGGTCGCTTCCGTTTCTCTTCCTGACGGCCAGCGTGGCCGCCAGCCACCCGGCGCTCGTCCAGCTGCAGACCCTGCGCTGGCTGGCCTCGGGCGGGCTGATTCTCGGAGCCGTTTCCTATCTGCTCGCGTCCCGGCGGGTCGGGGACGATCCCGGCCATCATCCCGTGCCCCTCTTGCTGCTGGCGGCTTGCGGCGTCTGGTGGTTGCTGGCCTGGGGATGAGATCGAGCCCTTTGCGGGTTCCTGTGTCTCCGGGTGCGTCCTGGATCACCGGCTCCGGCCTCGTGGTGTGCTAGACTCCTGGATCACGTTCCATATCGGAGGTCCTGGATGACCCGACTCTCGTGGCGCCCTTCCCAGTTTCTCGATCGCCGCCGCAAGGCGCGACCCAAGTCGCGTCTCCGGGAGACGGTCGAGACCTTTGCCTTCGCCCTGGTGGTCGCCCTCGGGATCCGCGCCACCATCGCCGAGGCCCGTTTCATTCCCTCCGAATCCATGGTGCCGACCTTGCTGGTGGGCGATCGCCTCATCGTCGAGAAGGTCTCGTATCGCTTCACCGCACCGCACGATGGCGACATCGTCGTCTTCCTGCCTCCTGACGAGGCGTCACTGGCCGCGCATCACGATCTGGGCAACAACGCGTTCATCAAGCGGATCGTCGGGGTGGCAGGCGATCGCCTCGCCGTCCAGGACGGGGTCGTCTACCGCAACGGGAAGGCCCTCTCCGAATCCTACATCCGCGAGGAACCCCTGTACCGGATGCCTGACCCGGACAATCCCGTCGCGTTCTTCCACGAAGGGTCGGATATCCTGGTTCCGCCAGGCCATGTCTTCGTGATGGGGGACAACCGGAACAACTCCCTCGACAGCCACGTCTGGGGATTCCTGCCCGTCGATCACATCATCGGTCGTGCCGTCGTCCGCTTCTGGCCGCCCAACCGTCTCGGCTGGCCAGGCTGATCGGCTGCCAGCCATGTTCCGCTTCGTTCGTTGGCCATGCGTCATCGCGGTTCCCGTCCTCGCCTTGCTCCTGCTAACGGGCGGGCTCGCCTGTCCGGCCTTCTCCCAGGTCAGTGATACCGAGCCGACCGTCCGGGTCGGGATCCAGGAGGGTGTGCGTCGCGCGGAGGTTTCGACCTCCCTCTCCGGTAACTGGTTCGATGCCTCTGGCCGTCTGGTGATGGGCTCCGGCGCCATGCAGCTCTGGACCGTCCATTCCGACGGGGGGCGCGTCGTGCTCTCGTCGCGGGGGCATGAACTGGGTACGTTCTCCTCTCCCGTCCGTCTCGAGGCTCCCTCGGAGCCGGGCCGGACCGGGCTCGTCTTTGCCGCGGGTCACTGGTATCGCGGGGCACTCGAGATCGTGGCCCGGGGACGGGGCGTCACGGTGGTCAACGTCGTCGGTCTCGAACCTTACCTTTACGGAGTCGTCCCTGCCGAGATGTCCCCGCAGTGGCCGCTCGAAGCGCTCAAGGCCCAGGCGGTGGCGGCCAGGACCTACGCGATGGCCAAGCTGGGGCAGTTCCAGTCGCGGGGCTTCGACCTCCGCCCCAATACCGAGAACCAGGTCTATTCAGGTGCGGCCGTCGAGACCGTGGCGTCCAATG
Source organism: Candidatus Sericytochromatia bacterium (assembly GCA_040382575.1). Taxonomy (GTDB): domain Bacteria; phylum Cyanobacteriota; class Sericytochromatia; order S15B-MN24; family UBA4093; genus JAYKJE01. The sequence continues at coordinate 18,511 of JBEIFE010000003.1, read as the reverse complement.
CCGCCGTCGACCGCACGCACGGCCAGGTGCTCACGCACGGTGGTCGCGTGATCGCGGCGTACTTCCATTCGTGCTCGGGCGGCTTCACGGACTCGGGTGCCGCGATCTGGGGAGAGCCACGCCCCTACCTCCAGCCCGTGCCCGATTACGACCAGGCCAGCCCGCGCTACTCGTGGCAAAAGCAGATCTCGCGCACCGGGCTGCGGGACGGCCTGTCCCGCCAGGGGGTGCATGTCGGGGATCCCATCCGGGTCGACGTGCTCGAGCGCTCGTATTCCGGTCGAGTCCTGCGGGTTCGCGTGACCGGAACTTCCGGTCATCGGGATGTCTCGGGGGGAGCCGTCCGCACCGCGGCCGGTCTCTACTCGACCCTCTACAGCGTGGCTCCGGATGCACCGGACTCTCGCGGCCTCCCCGGGCGTTTCCTCTTTGCCGGACGGGGGCATGGGCACGGGCTGGGGATGTCCCAGTGGGGAGCGCGGACGCTCGCGACCAGCGGCTACAGTCACCTCCAGATCCTGGCTCATTACTATCCGTCTGCCCAGCTCTCGAGCCTTCCCGGGAGAACCTACACCCCATGACCTTCACTCCTGAAGCCCAGCGTCGTCTGGTGCTCTACGCCGTCGAATGGGTGGGGCTGATCATCGCTTTCTGGCTGCATCACCGGATGCGGCCCTTCAAGCGAGGTGATCTCGCGAACATCGCCACGCTCGTGGTGCTCGCCGCGCTCCAGGTCTACGGGGAAGTTCATCGTCACTCCCCCTGATTCCGAGGCTTCATCCGCGATGCATCTGTCCGAACTCGATTTTCACCTGGACGATTCCAGTATCGCCCAGCACCCGCACGATCGGCGCGACGCGAGTCGCCTGTTCGCCTGGGATCTCACGACCGATCGCCGTGAGCACGGGATCTTCCGCGATATTTCCGACCGTCTGCAGGCCGGAGATCTGCTCGTGGTCAACGACACCCGCGTGATCCCGGCCCGTCTCCATGCCACCCGTTCGACCGGTGGACGCTCCGAGGTTCTGCTCGTGCGACCGCTGGGCGATCGCCGCTGGCTCGCGATGGTCCGTCCGGGGCGCAAGATGCGTCCGGGGACCTTGCTGGAATTCGGTCCCGACTTCCGGGCGACCGTCGTCGCGGTCGAGGAGGACGGCTCCCGCGTGCTGGCCCTCGACTGGGAAGGGGATTCCTTCGAGGCCGTGCTGGCGCGTCACGGCGAATTGCCCCTGCCACCGTACATCCGGGAGCGTCAGGACGATCCGGAACGCTACCAGACGGTCTATGCCCGAGAGGCCGGGGCGATCGCCGCACCCACGGCCGGACTGCATTTCACTCCCGATCTGCTCGCGACCCTCGAGGCCCGGGGCGTGAAGCGCGCGGCCGTCACCCTGCACGTGGGGCCGGGAACCTTCAAGCCCGTCGCGGTGGAGGATGTGACCCACCACGTCATGCATGCCGAGCGTTACGAGGTTCCTGCCGTCACCCTGGAAGCCATCACGGCCACTCGTCGTGCCGGTGGACGGGTGATCGCCGTCGGGACCACCGTCGTCCGCACCCTCGAGCACATTGCCCGATCCGGTGAGGTCCTGCCCGGTTCCGGAGAGAGCGACCTCTACATCCGGCCGGGCTTCCCCTTCCGGATGGTCGATGCGCTGATCACCAATTTTCACCTCCCGCGCTCGACCCTGCTGCTGCTGGTGGCCGCCTTCATCGAGCACCGCTCCGGACGCCCGGGTGAAGGCCTCGAGCGGCTCAAGAACGCCTACGCCGAGGCGATCGCGCGGGATTACCGGTTCTTCTCGTTCGGGGATGCGATGTTCCTGGCCTGATGGCCTGCGCTCACCGAGGAGCCTGGATGGCCTCGAGCATGCGGGCCCGCAAGCGGGCAATCTGGTGTTGCCAGGCGTCATGTTCGCTCTGCCAGACGAGGCGATCGGCGTGGTCCGGAGCCCCGTGCTCGAGAAGCCAGGTCCGGGCGATCCGGGCCTCGTGGGGGAGGCCGAGGCGCCGTGCCTCATCGAGGGCGGAGCGCACGAGCACTTCCTGACGATGAGCCTTCCCTGACACCCCCATCAGGCTGGCCTGAACGAGTCCGGCTGCCGCTCGGGCCACCGGTGAGAACCTCGCGATCCGCTTCAGGAGCCGCGAGATGCTCGAGAGCGTCGTGCGCGATCCTCCCGTCTGCACGAGCTGTTCGGCGATCGTCAGATAGCCGTCGAGGGCATAGGGAGCATCGGGGTACTGCGGCACGGACAGGGCCCGGTACAGGGCCTCCGCGGAAGCGCGTGGGTCTTCGACCCGCGACCAGGCCTCGGTCGCGCAGGCCCAGAAGTTGAACATGGCCGAGGCGTCCGAACCGCGCACCATGGCCTCGGGATGCTCGGCGATCAGCAGGGCGGCCCGCTCCGGTTCATCGACGCGCAACCACAGACAGGCAGCCCGGAAGGTCGCCCAGGTCCGCATCTGATCGTCCCCCGCCTCGATCGCCAGGTTCCGTAGCCGATCGTAGACCTCGAGGGCTTCCGGATACCGACCCGACATCAGGTAACCGACCCCGAGCAGGCTGATCGCCTCTCCCTGGCGACGGCGGTCTCCCAGGCTGTCGGCGTGCTGGATGGCGGCCAGCAGATGCCGCTCGGCGCCCGGCCAGTCGCTCTTGCCGAGGTCGTCCAGTCCGAGGCGACCGTGAACCCGGGTCCGGGTGGCCGGGCCCATTTCACCCGCAAGGGCTCGTTCTGCCCCTCGCCGCCAGCCGCGAGCCAGGAATCCCAGTCCCACGCGGCTGGCAACGTAGGCCCCGTTTGCTCGAGCTCGCGAAAGCTCGTCCGATGGGCCCATCCGGCGGGCGACTTCCAGACCCCGGAGCAGGGCGACCAGCATCGGCATCCTGTTCGTCGCGAAGAAATGGATCTCGGCGAGCGATTCTTCAAGTCGGAAGCGAGCCGCCGTCTCTTCCATCTCCCGGGGGCCACGGGCTTGCCGGACGGGAAGCAGGGACCGGAGCAGGCTCCATCCGATGGCCAAGGTCTGGCCGATCGTGGTCTGGGGCACGGGGTGTCCGGTGATGGCCAGCGCTTCCTCGAGGGACCGACGCCCCGGTTCGAGATCGCCCGCGCCCTGCAGGGCCAGACCGAGGAACGTGAGGCGCCTGGCCCGTTCATCCGGTCGTCCCGGTACCGGGGCGATCGCCAGGGCCTGAGACGTCAACACGATGCACTCGCGCAGTCGTCCCTCTTCGAGGGCCGTCCGGGCAGAGAGATCCAGCCAGGTCAGGGCCGCCTCGTTGTCTCCACCTTGCAGGAGATGGCTGGCGAGCGTGGCTTGCAGCCAGGTGGGTACCCCGTCGGGATGCTGGTCCTGCAGCCACCGCGCGGCCGCCCGGTGGATCGGGGTTCGCTGGGCCGGCAGCATCAGATCGTAGGCCACGTCCCGCGTCAGGATGTGGTGGAAGCGGAACCCATCCCCTTCCTTTTCGAAGAGGCCGAGATTCACCAGGTGCAGGACCGACCTTCGCAGATCGTCGCGGCTCCAGGGCTCCGGGAAGACCGCTGCCAGGCCTTCTTCCTGGAAACGTTCTCCCAGCACGCTGGCCACCTTGACCAGGAGGCGATCGCCGTGTGCGAGACGATCGAGTCGGTGCGTCACGGCCCCCTCGATCGTGGCGGTCATGGTGCCCCAGACCTCAGCGAACCGTGACGGAATGGGATGAATCACGCCTTCACGCAGGTGGGCGGCTCCCGTCTCCAGGAGGGCTCTACCGAGTTCCGAGGCGAAATACGGGTTCCCCCCCGTGCGCGCGTGGAGGGCCGTCGCGAGCGCGGGTGCGACGCTTTCCGCCCCGAGCGTCCGGGCGACCATGGCCCCGAGGCTGCCCGGTTCGAGACCGCCGAGGCGATGATGATGCGTATCGGGATCCTGCGAGATCGCCGCCCAGAGGAGGGGGACGGGGTTCGAGATGGGGCCGGTCGCGAGGAGCCAGGCCACGCCGCGAATCTGCCTGAGACGCCCGAGCAGGGCCCAGTCGGAGGGAGTGGCGGCGTGCAGGTCTTCCAGGACCACGAGGACGGGGCCCGACCGGGCTTCCTGGGTCAGCCACCAGGCCAGCAACTGCTGGATGTTGGTGGCGCGCAGGCGGCCCGACATCTGGGCCGTCCATTCGTTGTCACTCACGGTCAGCCCGAGAACCGGTCCCAGGATGGGGATCCAGGTCCGCCCCTGCGGGTGAGAAGCGAAGATTTCCTCGAGATGGTGAGCCGGGTCCGGTTCCCCCCCTGCCTCGTGGTCGACCTTCAGCAGGGGAGCGAAAACGCCTTGCCACATGCCTCCCGGGGCCTCGGACGATCCTCCACCTGCCTGGCCCGTCAGGATACGTACTCCGCGCGCCGCGGCGATGGCGGCGAGGCTGTGGACCAGGCGCGACTTGCCGATGCCCGCTTCGCCTTCCAGGACGAACATCGGGGCGAGAGCCTCGCGCTCGATCCAGCCGAGCCAGTCGAGGAAGTCTCGCTGCTCGGCCTCACGACCGATCACGGGGAACAAGGCATGGGCGGGATTCGCTACGGGGTGAGGGCGGAACGCTGTGACCAGGCCCCGCTTGCCGCGGAGCGCGATGGGTGGAAGTTCCTCGAAGTCCCAGCGGCCCCGCGACTCCCGTCGGGTCATGCTCTCGACCCAGATTTCACCATGAGGGGCGGCGCGCATGAGGCGGGCCGCGAGATTCACGGAGTCTCCGAGGACGGTGAAGTCGCGGCGTTCCGGGTGGCCCATGTCGCCACAGTAGACGCGCCCCGTGGCGATACCAGCTGAAAACGGGGATTCCAGACGCTCGAAGCGTTCCCGCATGTCCCAGGCCGCCCGGATGGCCCGCACCGCACCGTCCGGGTGTCCGAGAGGTGGCAGTCCCCAGACGATGAGGGCCGAGAGCCCCTTGTCGTCGACGGCCAACTTGTCCAGGGTACCACCCTGCCTGGAGACGCAGTCCTGGAGGGTGCCGAAGAGCGTCTGGGCGCGTTCCAGAGCATGGGGGCCTTGCAGTTCCTCGAGACTGACGAACATCGCGGTGACGGTGCGAATCTCCGCGAACCAAGTTTCCCCCGTTCGCGCTCCTTCAGCCGGTGGGACCACCGGCAGGTGGCGTGCAAGCGGGACCAGTTCCGAGGGGGCGAAAGCGATCCGCTGGCGACCGTGGACAGGGGGGCGCGTCTCGGTCGCCGAGGCTCTTTCGAAACGTGCCCCGGTGGTCCAGGCGCCCAGGGAGGGGGAGAGCGCCGTCTCGCCGGGCACGGTGGCCATCAGGAGGCTTCCCAGCTCGTGGGCCACCTCACCATGGAGGACCCACGAGTAGGTCCCCTCGCCGCCCCCCAGACAGGACCACGTCCAGGATCCCCGCGTGACGGCGATGCGCAGGGCGAGACCATCCGGGTCCGAGCTGGCCAGATCATGTAGCAAGTCGGCGCAGGCCAGGATCCGCGACAGATCATCATCTGAGCCCGCTTCCGATTGGGGCCAGACCACCGTCAGCGCGTCTCCGGCAAAGGCGGCCACATCCCCCGCATGCGCGAGCAGGACTTCCACCAGTTCCTGCATGGTGGCGTTGAGGCGGAGGCCGATGGCCTCGATGCCTCGCGTACCTTCGGTTGCCAGACGATCCGCCAGCGCCGTGAATCCCGAGCAGTCGACCATGAGGGCAAAGCCCCGATCGTCTGCACGCCACGGGGGGGCCGGCAGATCGGTCTCGAGGTAACGCAGAACCGACTGCGGCAGATAACGGATGGCTGCCGAATGAAGGGTGGACAATGAGGCTTACCGTATCGGATGGAGGATGCCCCGATCGTGTACCCGTCGGAACCTGGATCGAAGCATCATGTCAGTCTCAGCGTCCTGACCAGACTCGGTTGGTGAAGCGGGTTCCCGCGCCCACCAGTGCCCGGAAGTCCTCGACGCCGATCCGGCTTCCCGAGATGACCCTTCCTTCGCGCACCTCGAGAGCCAGCGCCTCACGGGCCGAGGTGGGATGGATGAACAGGAGCCCTCCCGTGCCCGCCCAGACCTGGGTTGGCAACTCGATCGCCGCTCGTACCTGCGCGAGCGTGATGTCAGGAAGTTCGGTGTAGATCCGGGTCCAGCCCTCCCCGCGCGTTCCTGGCCGGCCCTCGCGAAGCTGGATCGTCGCCCCCAGGGCCTCGATGGGGGGGCGGAACGTCGCGATCACTCCGGGGATACGCGGGAGACGGGGTCCCGGGCCAGGTCGATCGGGCATCGCCCCTCGCGATAGGGCTCGGAAAGCTCGCTCACGACCAGCTGTCCGAACCCCTCCCTCGGGGCTCCCGGGAAGAACAGTGTGGCCTCGAGATGGGTTGAGCCCGTGGCCGACACGACGAATGACCAGGGGTCCCGGCCCGAAAGTCGGTCCACCCCCGTGTCGAGTCGCACTTCGAGCCGGTCCGCCGTGCCCGCATGGTCGACCTCGAGCGTCACGCGGATCCCCTTCTCGAGCCGCAGGGCCTGGACGAGCCGAATGGAAGGGGTGGCCACACCCGGTCCGGACCGCGTGGCATCGAGCGTCGTCCCGACCGTCGTGCCGACAGGTGAAACGGGTTCCGCCGCTGCCAGGGCAGCGGCCAGCATCATGGACCAGGGCATGAGGCCTCCCTTCTCGGATCCGGGCCCATGCTAGCATGAGGCCATGACTGACCTCCGTATCTTTGCCGAAGGTCTGGCCCGCGAGGCCGGTGCCCTCTTGCAGGCTTACCGTCTGCGCCCGCTCGAGGTGGGCTACAAGGGGGACATCGACCTCGTCACGGCCGCTGACCGCGACGCGGAAAACCTCCTGCGCGAGCGCATCCACGCGCGGTTCCCCGACCATGGCATTCTCGGGGAAGAGGGGGGATTCGAGCCGGGGAGTTCGGACCTCTGCTGGGTGCTCGACCCCGTCGACGGGACGACCAACTACGCCCACGGATTTCCTTACTATTGCGTCTCGGTCGGCTTGCTGCGCGGAGGCAGCCTTTTCCTTGGTGCCGTCTACAACCCCGTCCTCGGTGAGATGTTCAGTGCCGAGACGGGCTCAGGGGCCACGCTCGACGGGGAGCCCATCCACGTGTCGGCAACCACCGAGCTCCGTCGCTCCCTGCTGACGACGGGCTTCCCGTACACGGTGCTCCAGGATCGCTCCAATTTCGACCTGTTCGAGCGCTTCATGATGCGGTCTCAGGCCGTGCGACGGGCGGGCTCCGCGGCCCTCGATCTGTGTCATGTCGCGTGCGGTCGTTACGACGGGTTCTGGGAGCGGGGTCTGTCGCCATGGGACGTCGTGGCCGGAGCCGTCATCCTGCTCGAGGCGGGCGGCTGCATCACCGATTATCGGGGTGGGGCGTTCGACCCGGCCGGACGTGAATTGCTCGCCACCAACGGGGCGCTCCACGCGTCCATGATCGATGTCCTCGCGGGGAGCTGAGCGGCGACGGCCGCGCAGACGCCGGACCAGCGCCGCCGGGTGGACCGCGGTTGGCGCCCTTATCGGCGCTGTGCTCGTCTCGTTACTCGCCAGACCTTCCTCCGGGGCTGCCGAGGCGAGGTGGGACCTCGTCCACAGGGCCTGGGATCTGCGTACCCATCAGGAAAGTCGCTCGGCCTGGGGCGAGCTCGGAAGGGATGCGGGGGCCGCTCTGTCGCGTCCCCTCTCGCCGGTGTGGGGGACTCGCCTGAAGCTCATCGCGCTCCAGGCCGCTCTCGAGACGGAGGATGCCGCCGAACGCGATCGCCTCGAGGCCTCCCTGCCGTCCGGCTGGCCTCGCCTGGTCGCCGTCTCCCTGGCCAGCTCTCGCGAACCGGCCATCGCGGCTCGTTGGCTCGCGAGCATCTCGGCTGCCGAGGTTCCCCCTGGCCTGCGCGCCGAGTGGCGGGTGCTCCTGGCCGAAGGGACGGCGGAGGGGGCCGTGGCGTCCGAGGCCTGGCGCTCCGTGCTGGGAGCCAACCCCTCGTCCTCGCTCGTCGAGCGTGCCCTCGCTCGCCTGGCCAGGGACTCGAACCCTGCCGAGGCGGCCTCCTGGGCGCGGCGCTACTGGCGGGCCTTTCCTTCGGGCCCCAACCGGACGGCGGTCGCGAGCCTGCTGGCCCGGACGGGCCCTCGCGACGAGCCGATGGCACGCGAGCTCGCCCGGGTCTTGCTGGAGGCCGACCGGGCAGCAGAGGCGGAACGGGCCATCGCGAGCTTCTCCGGGGCGGAAAGTCGCTTGCTGCGAGCACGCTGCCGGGCCCGGCTGGGAGACGTTCCGGGTGCCATCGCCATCGCGCGCGAGCTGTTCGGCTCGCCTTCACGAGAGATTTCCGGCTCGGCCGGGATCTGGCTCGCCTCCTGGCTCCTGACGCAGCATGAGGTCGACGCCGCGCTCGCCGTCTACCGCCAGGTGGCCACCCGTGGCGGAGAATCGGGATTGAGGGCGCTCGACCGCTGGGCCTTCTGGCATCGCAAACACGACGAAGACTCCCCTGCAGAGGCCGTCGAGCGGAGCCTCATCGAGCGGTACCCGGCGTCAAGCGAGGCGAACGAGTGTCGCTGGCGCATGATCTGGCGAGCCCACGAGCGGGGGCGCCCCGCCGAGGCCCTGGAATGGGCCCGGGCCATGGGGGACGCCCAGCTCGTCAAGGTCGAGGGCCCAGCAGGCCGCTACTGGACGGGGCGCTTTCTCGAAGAGGCGGGTCAGGCGAGCGAGGCACGCGCGGCCTTCGAGCGGACGATCGCCGTCGCTCCTCGCAGCTACTACGGGTGGCGGGCCCGCCATCGAATGGGCCCCGACCCCGGTTACGAGGTCCCGGGTGAGACGCTTCGCCCTCGGCCGATCGAGGTGATGGCCTTTGCGGCTCCCCCGCGCGAGCCCGCCAGCGGAGATCCGCTCGGCGCGATGCCGGTCGAACTGCGAGAGGCCGTGCTTGCGGGCCAGGCCTCCTGGGCCTGGCACTGGGCGACGGATTCCCGCCATCCCCTGTCCGACCGCATGCAGGGTCTGCTGGCCTGGCTGTCCGGTCGTCCGGGCGAGGCGATCGCTGCCGGAGTCCGGGCCGAGGAGTCCCGACTGGCCTATCCGCTGGCCTACCGGACCCAGATCGAGGAGGCCGTCTCCGGCACGGGCGTTCCGGCTGCGCTGCTGACGGCGCTCGTGAAGCAGGAGAGCCGTTTCGATCCGCTCGCGCGGTCCTGGGTGGGGGCAACGGGGCTGGCCCAGCTCATGCCAGGGACGGCGCGGGCGATCGCCTCCCGTCAGGGCATCGCGCTCGGTCCGCTCACGGATCCGGCGCTCAACCTGTGGCTCGGGGCCCGTTACCTCGCCGATGTCCAGAACCAGCTCGGCGGGCGTGCGGTGCTGGCGGTCGCCGCCTACAATGCGGGCCCCCGTCCCGTCCGGCGCTGGATGGAATTGCGGGGCAACCTGCCGGTGGATATCTGGGTCGAGCGCATCCCGTACCCCGAGACCCGACACTACGTGAAGAAGGTCTTTGCCAACCTCTGGAACTACCGGGACCTCTACCGCTGAGATCCCCCCGCCCCGTGAGTCGCCTCTTCCCCCCGGGTAAAGCTCTGCCATGACCTTCCCCACGCCCTCCGGTGTCCCCCCGGTTAACCCCGCACTTGCGCTGCGTGCCCTGCCGGCCGTCACGCGCCTGCTGGAGCATCCGCGCGTGCGGGCCTGGCGCAGCGAGGGATGCGGTCATGAGCGCATCGTCACCCATCTCCAGGCCGTGCTGGCCGAGGCGCGCTCCCGGATCCGCGCGGGGGAGGCCTTCGAGGGAGTTGTGCCCCTGCTCGATCGCGTGGCTGCGCGAATCGAGGCCGATCAGGCTCCGAGCCTGCGTGCCGTCGTGAACGCCACGGGGGTCGTCCTCAACACCAACCTCGGCCGGGCGCCGCTCTCGGAGGCCGCATGCGAGGCGATCGCCCGGACGGCGCGCGGCTACTGCAACCTCGAGTTCGACCTCGAGACGGGCCAGCGCGGCTCGCGCGCGAGCCACCTGGAGCGCTGGCTGGTCCAGCTGACGGGGGCCGAGGCGGCCGTGGTGGTTAACAACTGCGCGGCAGCCGTCCTGCTGGTCGTCGACACGCTGGCGCGCGGGCGCGAGGTCATCCTGTCCCGCGGCCAGCTCGTCGAGATCGGCGGGTCCTTCCGCATGCCCGAGGTGATCGAGTCGTCCGGGGCCCGCCTCGTCGAGGTCGGATGCACCAACCGCACGCACCTGGCCGACTACGAGCGGGCCATCGGTCCCGATACGGCCATGCTGATGCGGTGTCATCCGTCGAATTTCCGCATGGTGGGCTTCACCTCGGAAGTGGAGCCCGCGCCCCTCGCCGCGCTCGCCGAGTCACGGGGCGTGGTCTTCGTCGACGACCTGGGCTCGGGGATGCTCGTGCCAGCCGACTGTCTGGGCTTGCCGCCCGAGCCCACGGTGCAGGAGGCGATCGCCGCCGGCACCCACCTGGTCACCTTCAGCGGGGACAAGCTGCTCGGGGGGCCGCAGGCAGGAATCATCGTCGGGAAGCGGGCGCTCGTCGAGCGCCTCCGCCGGAGTCCGCTCATGCGGGCGCTGCGCGTCGACAAGCTCGTGATCGCCGCCCTCGAGGCCACGCTGCGCGCCTACCTCGACCGGGATCGGGCCCTGAACGAGGTGCCCACGCTCGCCATGCTGGCGCGTCCTCTGTCCGAGATCGAGGGCGAAGCCCGTGCGCTTGCAGATGCGCTCACCGACCTGCCCGGTCTGTCCCTCGAACTGGCTCCGGGGGTCTCGATGGTCGGGGGCGGCTCCTATCCGGGCATCGAGCCTCCCACCTGGCGGGTCGGGTTGGTGCTCGAGGGGTGGTCGGCTGCGGCCCTCCAGACGGCGTTGCGGGCGGCACCTGTGCCCGTCGTGACCCGCGTCGAGCATGACCGCGTCTGGCTCGACCCCCGCACCTTGCTGTCGGGGGACATCGCGCGCGTGCGCCTGGCGCTCGAGGCCGTGATCGCGAGGCAGCCGGCATGAGCACCGATCTGCCGCTGGTGGTCGGCACGGCCGGGCACGTCGACCACGGCAAGACCTCGCTCATCCGCGCCCTCACAGGCGTCGACACCGACCACTTGCAGGAAGAGAAGCGCCGCGGGATGACGATCGACCTCGGGTTCGCGCCCTTCCGGTTGCCCGGGGGGCGCCTCGCCTCGGTCGTCGACGTGCCCGGGCACGAGCGCTTCCTCAAGAACATGCTGGCAGGGGTTCCCGGGATGGACGTCGTGCTGCTGGTGGTGGCGGCCGATGACGGTGTCATGCCCCAGACGCGGGAGCACCTCGACATCCTCACGCTGCTGGGGGTGCGTGAAGGGATCGTTGTCGTCACCAAGATCGACCTGGTGGATGCCGAGTTGCGCGAGCTCGCCATCGAGGACATCCGGGAGGCCCTGGCCGGAACCCCGTTCGAGCATGCGCCCGTCGAGTCGGTTTCGACCGTCACGGGTGAGGGCATCCCGGCGTTGCTGGCGCGTATCGAAGCCGTCACGACGCGCATGGCCCCGCGCACCGCCTCGGGCCCCGTGCGCCTGCCCGTCGACCGGGTCTTCGTGAAGCAAGGCTTCGGCACGGTGGTCACGGGCACGTTACACGGGGGGACGCTGTGCGAGGGAGACGTCCTGACCCTCTGGCCCGGCGAAGAGGGGGTGCGCGTCCGGGGCGTGCAGGTCCATGGCGGACCGCGGGAGCAGGCGATCGCCGGTCAGCGCGTCGCCGTCAACCTGGCCGGGGTCGAGCGTGAGGACCTCGTCCGGGGAGCCTGGCTCGTCACTCCGGGGGCGCTCAGGGCCAGTCACGTGCTCGACGTGGCGCTCCGGGTCCTGCCCGGGCAGTCGCCCCTGAAGCACCGGACGCGGGTGCGCGTCCATCACGGGACGGCCGAGCGGCTCGGTCGCGTGCATCTGCTCGAGGGCGAGGCGATCGCCCCGGGGGCGGAGGCGATCGCCCAGCTCCTCCTGGAATCGCCGATCGTGGCCGAGGCGGGCGATCGCTTCGTCCTGCGCCTCTACGCACCCGTGACGACCGTCGGCGGCGGTGAGGTGCTGTTGCCCGTCTCGCGCCGGGCGCGTCGCCGTCAGGCATCGGTCCTCGAGAGCCTGGCCCTGGCGCAGTCTGGAGACTGGATCGGTTTCGCCGAGCGACGCCTCCGTCTGGCGGGTGCCCCGGGTCTCCCCGTGACGGATCTGGCCGACCTCGTGCCTCTGGCGCAACGCGTTCGCGTGCTCGAAGACCTCGTGCGCCACGGCACGGCCATCCGCCGCGGCGATCACCTGATGCACCGTAATGCCCGGGGTGAGCAGGCCGGACAGATCCTGGCGGCGATCGCGAGTCTCCTCGCTGCGGCTCCGTGGCGGTGGGGGGTCTCGCGCGAGACGCTCCAGACGCGCCTCCGGTGGCCGCTCAGAACCGTCCTGCAGGTGCTCGAGGAGCTGGAGAGGCTCGACGAGGTACGCCACCGGGGCCGCCTGTGGACGTTGCACGCGCATGCCCCGGAGCGCGATGCCGTCCAGACCGAGGCCGACGGGATCATCGGTGACCGGATCGTGGCCGGCCGATTCCTGGGCGAGGCCGAGGCGATCCAGGGGCTTCCCGTGCCGGAGGCGATCGCGCGGGATCTGCTCGAAGAGCGCATCGAGGCCGGTGACGCCCTGCGGATCGGCCAGGGCATGCTCGTCTCGGCAGATGCCCATGGCCGGGCTCTCGAACTTTTGCGCGAGCATTTCGGGCAGTGCGAGCGGATCACGACCTCGGAAGCCCGGGAGTTGCTCGGCACGAATCGCAAATCGATCATCCCGTACCTCGAGCATCTCGATACGTCAGGTTTCACCCGGCGGGGTGCCGATTTCCGGGTGGCGACGCCGGCGCTGCTTCGCGGGCGCCCGTGATACCTCTCACGGCAGGCGCCGGGCGGGCATGGCACGCTCCGGTGCAGGTACAGGAGGGAGGTCCGCATGGTCACGCACGGAGGTCGGTGCCCGCACTGTCGGGTGAGAACCTTGCCCGGCATCGGGGCGAAGGCGGGACAGTGGATCTGTCCGCGCTGTCGTCAGGCGTTCGATGCCTACGGTCGGCCGTCGGGTGCCGTCTCACCGCCGGGAGGGGCGCAGCGTCCCGTTCCGGGTGCCGCGCTTGCCCTCCCTCACGGGGCGCGATTCGCTCCGGGTCGGTTCTGAATTTCGGGGAGGCGAAGGGGTCCTGGTGGGCCCACTGGTCTTCAAAACCAGATCGGGACGGGTTGACCGGCCCGGGTAGGTTCGATTCCTACACGCTTCCGTTTCCTTTTCATGTCGATCTGAAAAATTTGTGCCGGGCACGTTTGACCTGAAGTTCTGCGGGAATGTGTCAGTGTGTCGCACGGAACGGGCTATCGAGGCCTTTTTCAGCCTCACAAGGAGACATCTTCCATGAAGTGCAAGCGCAAGCAGCAGGGGTTCACCCTGATCGAGTTGCTGGTGGTCGTCTTCATCATCGGGATCCTGGCTTCGGTGGCCATTCCTAACTTCTCGGGCGCCCAGGACAAGGCCAAGAATTCGGGAGTCCAGGCCAATGCTCACACCGTCCAGCTGGCAATCGAGCAATACGGAGTCGACAAGGCTGGACTCTATCCAGCCAAGCTCAACGATAACGCTACTCTTCCTGCTGGCCCGAAAATCGTCGGAAACGACGCTTACCTGAAAAACTACCCCAAGACCCCCTGGGGCTTCACGCAGGCGGCCGCCACGGACCTCAACATGACCGGCGCTGATATGAGCGCTGCCGCAGTCAACAAGGCGGGTGTCACGGATGGCAAGGCTGAAATCCCCGCGGCTACGACGGCCTACGGGGCAATCACTTATACCAGCTCCGGTACGGCCAGTGATCAGTATTTGCTCCTCGGTACGGGCAAGTACGGATCCAAGGCTGGTTTCGTCTTCAAGATGACCAACGTCCAGTGATTCTCAAGTTGCAGGGAAATCAGCATGGAAATTCTGGATCTATGTTTGACCTGAATCTCTGCGGGAAATAACGAGTGTGACGTTCTCAAGGTAGCCAGATGGTCCGTATTCGTACAAAACAAGGAGTCAAGCTCTCATGAAGAATAAACGCGTAGAGCAGGGGTTCACCCTGATCGAGCTGCTAGTGGTCGTCGTCATTATCGGTATCTTGGCCTCGGTGGCCATCCCCAACTTCTCGGGCGCCCAGGACAAGGCCAAGAACTCGGGCGTGCAGGCGAACGCTCACACGGTGCAACTTGCCGTGGAACAGTACGGAGTCGACCAGTCCGGTCTTTATCCAGCCAAGCTCAACGATAACGCTACTCTTCCTGCTGGCCCGAAAATCGTCGGGAACAGCGCCTACCTGGCCAACTACCCCAAGACCCCCTGGGGCTTCCAGCAGGCGGCCGCCACGGACCTCAACATGACCGGGGCGAATATGGTCGCTGCTGAAGTGAACAAGGCCCTTGCCATTACTGGCAAGGCGGAAATTCCCGCCGCGACTACGGCCTATGGGGCGATCACGTACGCCAATTCCGGTACGGCGCAGGATCAGTATCTCCTTCTCGGAACAGGCAAGTATGGTGACAAGGCGGGTTTCGTCTTCAAGATGACCAACACGCAATAGTGGCAGATTGCGGCAGGCAAGTCCCACCGGACTTGCCTGCCTCTGCATGCCGGGCTTGCGTTTCCCCGTGTGTTCAAGAGTGAGTGCATGAGACAGCAAGGATTCACCCTTATCGAACTGCTGGTCGTGGTTGTCATCATCGGTATCCTGGCCTCGGTCGCGGTGCCCAATCTGGCAGGTGTCCAGGACAACGCCAAGAACGCCGGTATGGATGGTAATGTGCACGCCGTGCGCATGGCCCTCGAACAGTACCGTATTGAACATGACAACGTGTATCCAGATACCCTTGCCCCCCTGTTGACGGGCACGGATTATTTCAAGACCAGCGGCTACCCCAGGACGCCCTGGAACCAGGTCCAGCCCGACGCCGCTCTACTCGACATTCCCGAAGCGTTGATGACTGCGGCTCGCAACACGACCGTCCTCGGCCCTGGTACGCTCGACGTGGCCAGTTGGACGTCCACGCACTATGGAGCCGTCTGTTACTCCCGTACCGGTACAGCCAACGATCAGTACGACCTGGTCGGCGTCGGTAAGCGGAGTGGCAATGCCGTGAAGGTATCCCACCTCAAGATATGAGCCCTTCACGTGATTCCCGGGTGTTTGAGCACCCTGTGCTGGTCCGTATCTGGACCAACGCAGGGCCCTGGGTTGCCCTCGCCGTGATCGTGGGCATGTGGGGCTGGCGCATGCTTGCCCTTTTGAATCCTGCATACTTTGCTGTCTATAACGATGACGGCATTTACATGATGATGGCCCGCAATCTGTGGTCCGGCCTCGGGTATGCAGATGCGGGCCTTGTTCCTCGCTTTCCCATCGGATATCCCCTGCTCCTGACTCCCCTGTGGGGCATGTCGAGTAGCGTTCCGGAGTTCGCAGCCCACGCCGTTCTGCTGAACGTGGTCCTGGCCGCCGTCTGCTGCGTGCTGATGGTGGTGTACTGGCGCCGACATGTCCGTTCTTCGTGGGGCCTGGCGCTCGCTGTCGTCCTGCTTTTCCTGTGGCAGCCGCTCACGGTGAACCTGACGCAGGCCGCCCTTTCAGAACTTTTCTTCCTGGCCCTGGTCCTGGGCGTGATCGTGATGACGGGACAACTGTCCCATTCCAGCGACGATCGCCCGCATGGATTCCTGATCGTCGGCCTGTTGCTGGGCGAGACGGTCCTGGTGCGGTATGCGGGAATGGCCCTGGTGGCGGCCTTCTTCGTCTGGGCGTTGCTCGAGCGTCGCTGGAAATCCCTTGTAGCCACCGTCACAGGATTCTTGATCATCTGGCTTCCCTGGATGCTTTTCCGGGTGTCGCTACCAGGAGAAGCCTACTCATCCGCCTTCTCGGCCTCTTTCGGCCTGAACGGGCTGGCAGGGGGGCCCGTCAGAGCCTTCGCGCTGTCCTCCTTCCTCGCCTTCGGTCAGGCTCTCCCCTCGTTCTTCTGGGATCGATGGACCCACGTGTTGCCCTCGACGCTCGAGGGGCGTGTCCTTACGCTCTTGGGTCTGATCTGCGGTAGCCTCATCGCGCTGGCCCTCTTGCAGACGGGGCGGGCCTGTCTTCGCCGAGAATTGCCGAGCGCATTCCGACTGGCCAGCCTGTTTGTGCTTTTCACCGTGGCGCTGGATGTGGGCTGGAGCGTGGGATACGGCGATCTCGGCGGATGGCAACATGCCCGCCTGCTTTTCCCGGTCTTGCCCTTCCTGGTCCATGTCCTGATCGGGGTCGATCAGCGGCTCGAGCGCTCCCAGGACTTCAGGGCGGCATGCCTCATCGGGGCGATTGCCTGTGTGGCGGCTTTTCCTGTGCTGACATCCTCTCGTGCGGTTGAAACGACCGCAGACCGGGCACAGGCCCTCCAGGAAAGCCTCGCGGCGATATCCTTGATCACCGAGCCCGATGCCACGATCGTTTCGGACCTGCCGCCCCTGGTCAACCTGGTGACGGGGCGCAGGACCCGGATGTGGAGCCCCATCCCGGCCGTCAATCTCGCCAATCTGGTCCAGTATCGCAAGACCTGGCTGCTGGTCGATTGCATCACGCCGGACATCGACTGGGATACCTTGTCAGGCAAAAATCCGCGTACCGACTTCTTGCTCACATTGAGCAAGCAGATGCCAGGGGTGCTCGAGATTGCCTACCGGAATCCAGGTTCCGGGATGGCCCTGTACCGGGTCAACCGCAAGCGTTTCTTTACGATCCTTCGTCAGCCCCCCACTCAACGGAGCCATGCCCATGTCACCTCATGACGTCATCATCTCGTTGCAGGACGTCACCAAGATCTTCAACAACCAGGTGGGGCAGCCCCCCCGAACCGTCCTGGACCGCGTGTCCCTCGAGGTGCGTCGAGGCGAGACCTTCGGATTGCTCGGCCCGAACGGGGCGGGAAAAACCACGCTTCAGAAGATCTTGCTGGGCCTGGTGCGACCTTCTTCGGGCCAGGCCACGGTCCTCGGGACACGGGCAGGGCAGGCGGAGGCGCGCGCCCGGCTCGGGTACTTGCCCGAGAACCCGTATTTCTACACCCATCTGACGGGTCGCGAGTTCGTGGAGTTCTGCGGATCGCTGTTCGGTCAGAGTGGCCCGACACTCAGAAATCGAGTAGACCAGCTCCTGGCCAGGGTTGGCATGACCCATGCTCGGGATCTGCAACTGCGCAAGTACTCGAAGGGCATGCTCCAGCGGGTCGGTGTCGCGCAGGCGCTGGTGAACGATCCCGATCTGGTTTTCCTGGATGAGCCCATGAGTGGTCTCGACCCCGTGGGGCGGCGAGAGTTGCGCGAGATCATCCTGGAACTCAAGGCCGAGGGTAAGACCATCTTCTTCAATTCGCATATCTTGTCGGATGTCGAGGCCCTGTGCGAACGGGTCGGTATCCTCAGTCGCGGCAAGCTCGTCGCCTACGGGACGGTCAAGGATCTGACGCGTGAAGGTTCGCTCGAGGATGCGTTCGTCGCGGCCGTACAGGCCGAGGCCACCGCATGAGAGCTGTTCTTGCCGTCGCGATCAACACCTGGCGGGAGGTCGTCCGGGATCGGGTTCTGCTGCTCCTGCTGGTCTTTGCCGGGGTGGTCGTCGCCTCCTCGGGGCTCATGGCCACCCTCACGTTTGCCGAGGAACGCAAGGTCGTGCTCGATGTGGCCCTGGCGAGCATGGAGGGCCTGGGGGTCCTCCTGGCGCTGTTCGTGGGCGGGCAGTTGCTGGTCAAGGAAATCGATCGCCGCACCCTGTACGTCGTGCTCAGCAAGCCCGTTTCTCGCTTCTCGCTCGTCTGGGGCAAGTTTCTCGGTCTGGTGATGGTGCAGACTTTTCTCGTCCTGGCCATGGTGGGCGTGCTGGGGGGGCTGATGGTCTTCACGGGTGGGTTTCGCCCGTCCGTTCTCGGGGTGGCATGCATGCTGGTCACGCAACTGATGGTGCTGGCGGCGCTGTCGGTGCTCGGTTCGGCTTTCACGTCTCCGCTGGTGACGTCGGCCCTGACAGCCATCCTGTACATCGTGGGACACAACCTCGAGACCTTGCGCATGCTGGCTCGAAAGCTCGCCCCGGTGTCCCGCCTGGCGGTGGAAGGCCTGTGTCGCGTACTGCCCGATCTCAACGTGTTCGAGGTCAAGAATGCCTGGGTCCACGGGCTGCCGCTTGCTCCGGGTGGTCTGGTCCTGGCCGGGGTCTATGCGGCGACCTATGCCGCCATGTGTGTTCTTCTCGCCGGCTGGTTGCTGGAGCGACGGGAATGGTGATTTCCGATCGGAGCAGGGGATGGCATCGCTGGCGGGTCGGTGCTGGCCTTGCCCTGCTGTCGGTGGTCCAGGCACTGCTGGTCGGACATGTCCGGGTCGTCGATCCGGGCCCCCATCCCCCTCTTTCGCTGGGGTTCGAACTCGCC
>JBEIFE010000002.1:0-32230 GCA_040382575.1 Candidatus Sericytochromatia bacterium | reverse complement strand
CGGGTCGTCTGTCGAGCCCGGGGTGGGCTGGAGTGACGGGTCAATCGGAGGCTGATCCGACGGGAAGTCGGAAGGACCATCCGTGGGCGGTTCGGACGGGATGAACGAAGGATCCCAGGACGGAAAATCGGTCGGGGGAGGTGACGGATTCCACGACGGGTCATCCGTGGGCGGATAGGAGGGATCCCACGAGGGATACGAGGTCGGCATGCCCGAGGGATATGGGTTCGGATACCTCTCGGGGAACTTCGAGAGATCGAGGTTCACCGGAATGGCGTTCGATCGCACGTTGTCGACTCTGACGACGACATTGAACACCGGGATACGGCCGAACCCGGGACGGAGCATGGAACCGGGCAGACCATCTGGCAAGGATATCTCGAGGAGCAGCGAACCGCTGGCGGATTCGGACACGACCCGATGGTCGAGCCGGACGATGTTCCCCCCGTACGGATAAGACGAGTCGTGATTGCTGATCCGGTTCACGCCCCCGCCAGGAATCGAAGACTCGCCCCCCGATGGCATGGGGTAAGGACCGGAATCATAGGACGGATACGAGACATCGAGGTCGGCCTCGAGGGGGAGGTCCTTCTCGTGGCCCTTGAGTAGGACGGAGAAGGTCGCACCAGGACCGAGCGGCTGTTGGGCCCAGTCGCCGATTCCATCGATCAGGGGTGGGTTGGCCGCCTTCATATCCAGCGAAACCCAGTTGCCCGAGCCCGGAATGATGTCACACCGGGCCTCGGCATGCCCGATCTCCTGGCCGCTGGCATCGCGTGCGACGGCGGTGACGAGATAGTCTTCACCCCCGAGCAAACCAGGGAAGCTGCCTACCCCGGGGCCATCCTTGTACATCACGATGGGCTCGACCGGGACGAATTCCGGAAGCGGCTCACTGGCAGAGGCCGTACCCGGCTCGTTCACGGGGCGATCGACCGCCACGGGGCCACTATCGGTGGCGATCGCCACGGGCGCCAGGTTACCGGCCCGCTGCAGGGCGGGCTTCCTGTTTCCTGCCTGATCGACTTCCCACACCATCAGCTCGATGGCCTGCGTCCGGTAGGCGATGTCCTGGATCCGCCGTTCGGGCCAGCGGATGGCCACCCGGAGCGATCCGGTCTGACGGGCCAGCTGGGCAACGGAGGTGGCCGTCGGCCCTCCTGGACGCCCGGTACCCGTGGAAAGACCGGTCAGGGGAGCTTGGCAAGCCGCGACCGTGAGCGCCAGCAGTAGCCAGGGAGACGTGCGAGAGAGGAATGACTTGGCCATGGTCTACCGCACCTCCACATTGAGCGCGCCTGTCCGGTCACCCGAGAAGAATCCGGGCGTGAGCCGGTACCGGATGGGTTCTTCGCCTTCCTTGAGCGGCTCGAGGATCAGCAAGGGATAGTCACGCAGGCGCGTCGACCCGAGCGGGTTCTCGAGGGAGAACTCGATGCGGCCGAGACGCTTTTCCGTCTGAGAGTCGACGAGCGTCGCCACGATATCGGGTGGACTGTCCCCTCCACGGGCGACCACCTGAGCCCGGATGCCGAAACCATTCGCGACATCATCCATCCGCATCTGGAACTGGACCCCCTCTCCGCTTCGCAGATTGGCAAGCGACCAGTCGAGCCCGACCCGGTAGGGGTACGGATCGAACTTGCCTGCGGCATCGCGAACCGCCAGTTCTCCCGAGGAATCGACGAACGAACGGTCGATCGAGATGGCCGTCTTGCCTTGAATACGTGCCCATGGAGATTCCACATGTCCCTCGAGGGAAAGAGGAACCCGGACGCCATCGAAGGAGAATCCGCCAAAGGTCCCACCGGGCAGAATACCCTGGAGGTTGCCCGGTATCGGTGCGAAGTGCGAGAGCTGGAAACCAAAACTGACGGTGGCCTCCGGCATCGAGCCAGGAGACATCCAGAAGCTGGCGCCAGCTGCTGCAACCCGTGCGAGATCGGGTCCATCGACGAGGTAGGGAATCGCGGCGGACGCCGAGGACCCCGGGATCTCGAGCCGATCGGGTAAGCCGGTGCGGTTCCACGCCCCACTCGTGGCATTCAGTTCGACATGCGCATTCAGACCGGAGTTGCGAGGGGTATCACCGGTACCGGCACGCAGGTCGAGTTTCAGATCCCCGCTACGGCCGATGCCATTCTGGGCGTCCGCGCGCATCCCATCGATACGGGCCATGTAGCCCGGGAAATCCAGTCCGCGCAGACGGTCGTCGCGGGTGGGATCGAGGACGACCCGGGTGTCCGGATAGTTCTTGAGCCCCGGGAGGGGAATCCCCTTCAAGGGTTCAGGGAAGGCCGGGTAGCGCTCGTCACGCGGCAATGCCCCCTCGATGGGCTGGGGTGGACCGCCGACAAGCGGCGGTTCGGGACGGTCGATTGGATCAGGACCCACATCGAGAATGTTCAGCAGATGACCCAGACTCGCGATCGTCGGGGTTCCGGGATTTTCGACGATGGGGATATCGGACGAGGGCGGCGGCGCATCGGGAGCGAAACCGGCTGCGACCTTCTGGAAGAGGTCATCACCGGCCAGTCTGTACGCATCGAACTCGGGAGAGTTCCCCACGTTGACGAGGTGCGCATACTTCCGCGCATAGTGACCCTCGAGACTGCGCAGGACACGCTCCTGGGTATCCGGAACGACGATGGGAGCGCCCACGGCCGACAGGGTGATCCGCAGGGCTGCGGGAGTATCCCGACGCAAACGCTCCTTGCCTGCCCCCTTGCCCTTCAGGATCCGACCCTTGATCGGGTCGTTCGCGAAGGCATCGACGGCCACCTCGACCTCATCGACCTCGGCGGCGAACTGGAGCAGGTATTCCTTCTTGACGGGTTCCCCTGCTGCCGGCCGCTCGAAGGTGTAGTCCTTGCCGGGGCGAGACTTTCCGGCCACGAATTCCTCTGTATGCAGCACGAGCAGGTCGGTCTCGGCGAGAACCCCCTGCGTCCGTCGCGCCGGCCACTGGATCGTGAGGACCATGCTGTGTCCCACCACTGCACGCGGCCCGGACAGAGGCGCAACGGCCGCAGCTGACGGCGTCGTGACGGCTCCCTGGCCAGAGGCCCCGGCCGGTGCTTCGGTACCCGAACCCAGACCGGGCACGAGTGCCGGGCTGCCCTGACAGGCAGACAGAGACAGGGCCAGACCGACGAGGGCCCGCCGATGGAATCGCTGCATCCGCGACCTCCCTTGATCGTTCATGGATTCACGAACCTCTTTCTGGTGGAAGCTGGGCTTGTCGTGAGGCTGGCTCATCGTGCCACCCCCGGTTCATCCTCGATGATCACGCTGCCACTCCAGGGATCTCGCCCCTGAAAAGGGGGCGGATCGACGGGCTCGGTCGGATCTTCGATGATGACCTCGCCGGACCAGTCTGCACGCACCACGAAGGGCACATAGGCTTTCTCGAAGTTGCCAAGTGAGTCCCGGCTGAAGACGTAGAGCGCGTAATAGCCGCCCTGGGCGCCCGGCAGCACGACCAGCTGGTTGCCACGGACCACCTGGACGTAATCGGGCGACGGCCCCCGGACCAGAAAGTCGAGGCCCCCGGAAAGAAGCTGGTCACCACGCTTGACCTCGATGACGGCACGGGAGGGAAATTCGGCCCGGCTTGAACCGTCGGCCTTGGGTACATACAGGACATCGCGACCACTGAGCGAGATACCAAGCTCACCCTCACGAGGAGGTTCGGGAGTGGAAACGACCGGGCTACCCGGATTAGAAATCGACCCACCACTGCTCGAAGTGGGAACCGGCGTCGGGATGGGCAGTTCAGGAAGGTCCGGGACGCTCGGCCTGGGCGTCGGCGCCTCGGGGACCTCGACCACGTCGTCCTCGTCCCTGGCATCCTCGACCGAGCCACCTCGATTCTGATCGAGGTCTCCCGCCTGCTTCTCGGCTTCCTCGCGTGCCTGGTCCTCGGACTGGCCCTGATCGGGAACCTCGATGACCACCTCTTTTCCGACGGGCTCGAGACTGTTGGAGGGATCGTCCTGGCGAGCCGCTTCTTCGACCACATCCCGGAGGTCGGCCACGAGGTCAACCATCGGGGAAGGACTGGCGGAGCCCGAGGCCGGGGGCGAGGCCGGGGCCGTCACCTCGCTCAGGACCTCACTGAGCCCTTCCGGCGCGCCGAGGTCGGCATACTGGAGGGCGGAAGCGAAGCTTGCGCTCTGGCGGTTGGATTCGATGATCGCATCGACCTTGCCGACCACCGTGGCAAAAACTTCCAGATCGAGGCTCGCGACCTTGTCGTTGCGGGCTTTCAGCACGGCCGTGGTGGCCAGGGTGGTGGCGGGCGTGACGGCGACGGGCACGTCGCCCTTCTTGCCCCTGAGTTCGAGTGGGGCCTTGTAGAGGGTGGTCAGGACGCGGTCTTCACCGTCGAGCGAGGTGAACGTGACCTCGATCCGGTAGACCTTGTTGATCTCGAGCGCGAGTCGATAATCCTGACCAGCCTTGAACTCAGGACCACCGGTCGTCGGATACGCCACGATCGATTTGATGCGATCCAGGTCGACATCATCGGGGTTGAGGGCTGGTTTCACGCTGGCCGTCGCCGAGATGCGGTAAGGGGCCACCGTCGTGAGTTTCCAGACCATGTCCCGGACGCCGATGGCCACCGAGACCTGCGAAGGCGTGAGCTTGATGACGCGCTTCGGGAGTACGGGAATCTGCACGTTACCGGGAGGGCCGGAAACGACCGGGGCAGGTGGCGAAGCACCACCACCCGGAACCACTTTCCCGATGGAGTCGAGCAAACCGGCAGGACAGGCCGTCAGGGACAGCGCCAGCGCCCCGAGGACGGGCCAAAAGCGCCAGCTTCGCGCACGGGATGGACGCAAGGGGGATTCAGGCACGAGAGACCTCCATGGATGACCGGAGGGTCAGACGTTTTTTCGATACCCGTTCACAAAGCGAAATATGCCAAATTTTTGAACAAATGATGCCGCGGTGTTACCAAATTCAATCGAGAGCCCCCGTGGCAGCCTCCACCGCCCCCAGTAGCCGCCCGGAGCGCACCAGATCCACCACCGTCGAGATGTCATGCGCGACGATCCGGTCGACCAGCAGACGCGGCAAGACCTCGCGCACCGCTCCATGGGCCGCGGCAGGTCCGGCGCCGGGCCTCAGCCCCCCGCGGAGATCGATCGCCTGGGTGGCGCACATGATCTCGATGGCCAGGACCTTCTCGAGGTTGTCCACGACTCTGAGGAGCTTGCGTGCCGAGGTGGTCCCCATGCTGACGTGGTCCTCTTGCCCGGCGGAAGTCGGGATGCTGTCCACGCAGGCCGGGTGGGCCAGGACCTTGTTCTCGCTCGCGAGGCTCGCAGCCGTGTACTGGGCGACCATGTAACCGCTGTTCATGCCACCGTCCTCGGCCAGGAACATCGGGAGGCCGTTCGAGTACTGAGCGTTGACCAGGCGCTCTATCCGGCGCTCCGATATGCTGGCCCACTCGGCGCAGGCGATCGCCAGGAAGTCGAGCGCCAGCGCGACGGGCTGCCCGTGAAAGTGGCCTCCGTTGAGTACCTCGTCGCTGTCAGGAAACAGCAGGGGATTGTCCGTCACGCTGTTGATCTCGATCCCGAGTACCCGCTCGGCATGGGCCAGGGCGTCCCGGCTCGCACCGTGGACCTGCGGGGCACACCGCAGCGAGTAAGCATCCTGGACCCGGTCGCAGGTGGCATGAGAAGCGATCAGATCGCTCTGGGCCGTGAGGCGCATGAGGTTGCGCGCGCTCGCCTGTTGTCCGGGATGCGGCCTGAGCGCATGAAAGATCTCCCGGTAGCTCTGGTTGGATCCGAGCGTGGCCTCGAGCGTCATCGCGCAGGCCACGTCCGCGAGGCGTGCCAGCGCCTGGACGCGGTGGACGGCCAGGCAGCCCATGGCCGTCATGGCCTGCGTCCCGTTGACGAGCGCGAGGCCCTCCTTGGCTGCCAGGCGGACGGGCTCCAGACCCCGGCGGGCCAGCCCCTCGCGCGCAGGAAGCACTTCCCCGTCGATCTCGACCTCCCCCTCGCCGATGAGCGCGAGCGCCACGTGACTGAGGGGGGCCAGATCTCCGGAGGCCCCCACGGAACCCTGCGACGGAACCAGAGGATGCACCCTCCGGTTCACCAGGGCCAGAAGCAATTCGAGCGTCTCGAGGCGGATTCCCGAATGGCCTCTTGCCAGGGCCTGGGCACGCAGGACCAGCATGGCCCGTACGATCTCGGGGGCAAGCGGGTCCCCAACCCCGGCTGCATGGCTAAGGACGAGGCTCTGCTGGAGCTGCTCGACAGCCTCGGGACCGATCCGGCGATCCTTGAAGAAGCCGAATCCCGTGGTGATCCCGTAGACCACCTGCCCCCCGGAGATCAGGCGCTCGACATGCTCCCGGGCTCGCGTCACGGCGCTTCTCGCACCGGATGACAGAGCGACGGGTTCGTTACCGAGTGCGACCCGGACGACCTCGTGGATCGTCAGGGACTGTCCATCGAGCATGACCTGGGTATCCATGGCGCCTTTGCCTCCGGATCGCGGAGCCTGAGCTCCCGGAAATCTGCGCACATGCCATGCCCGGGAAGGAGCGTGATCTCACCTTCGCCCGGATCAGGTGTCAGGGGCCCGAGGGGCGGGTAGACATAGGGAGATACCGCCTGCAAGCCAGGGAGATGGATTTCCGTGACCGAATTGACGTGGGCCCCCCCCGACACGCTCGTGCAGAGTCAGCAGTTGATTTCCCGCCGCGAGTCGTTCGCGCTCGATTTTTCGGGAAAGATGGGCCAGACGCTGGCACGGAACTACGGGGAAGAAACCCTGGACCACGTGTTCGAGTCCAGCATGTACACGACGGCCCTGCCGATGAGCACCATCGTGATCCAGGGCCTGATCCAGCTCGCCGTCGAGAACCGCTACACCGTGCGCGGAACGCTCAGAAACGGCGAGGGCTACCGGATGCTGTTCAGCGCTCGCGAAGACTAGAACACCCGACGGGCGTTGTCGAACCAGCGCACGGACCCGAACGAGACGCGAGAGCCCGTGCGGGGCGCATGCAACACCTTGCCGTCACCGACGTAAATACCCACGTGGGTGGCCGGGCGTCCGACAAACACCAGATCTCCCGGGCGCAGATCCCGCATGGACACGGCTTTTCCCTTGCGCTGCTGCATGTCGGCGGTCCCGTCGAGATTGCGCCCCATCAGGCGAGCTGCCTGCTGCACGAGACCGCTGCAATCCACGGGGCCAGGTCGCCGCATGGTGGGACCATGTCCCCCCCCGTAGCGGTACCACTGACCTTTGAACGTCAGCGCCTTCTCGATGAACTGCTCGGCAGGTGTGGGGGCAGGCTTGACGGCCCCCTTCGGTTCGACCAGAGGCGTGCGACCCAGGGCATCCGCGAGTTCACGAAGGTGCTTGAAGCGAACATCCACCGAGAAATCGAAGGAATCGACGGCCCGCGGCCAGCCCGTGGCGGGCGACCAGGTCAGATCCTCGGGCGGGACCCAGTCCGGGAGAGCTTCCGGACGATCGAACCCCGGCCCCAGCAGGTTCACCCCGGGACGGTAAGGGATGGTGGGATCGGAGATTCCAGGGGTGGCCGGCATCAGCACCTCCGCGGCAAACAGGTCGCGCCACGGAGTTATCGAGAGGTCTCTCGATAAGCACTTCAATTTCAGGTCAAGAGCGGTTGAATCTTGGGTTAATCCCCATCGGGCTCCGCCATGATTCACCAGGAAGGCCGTACGCCGGGGTACGATCCAGAGTGGACCGTCATTCCCCCTTCCGAGAGGAACGTCCCGGTGCTGACGACCCCTGTCGAGCGTGCAGCGGCCCTGTCCGTGGGTTCGAATGCCCTGCTGGTGATGCTCAAGATCGGTGTGGGGCTGCAGACCGGCTCGATCGGTATCCTCTCGGAGGCGCTCCACAGTGGTATCGACCTCCTGGCGTCAGCGATCGCCTGGTACGCCGTCCGCGCCTCCGCCATACCGGCCGACGACGACCATCACTGGGGCCACGGCAAGCTCGAGAACATGAGCGGGGCCATCGAGGCGGCCCTGATCGTCGTGGCCGGCCTTTTCGTGGGATGGGAGGCCATCCATCACCTGCTTCATCCGGCAACCGCGCCCGAAACGGGACCCGGTCTCGTGGTCATGGGCATCAGCTGTGTCACGAACCTGCTGGTCTCTGCCCATCTGATGCGCGTGGCAGCCCGATACGATTCCGCCGCCCTGATGGCGGATGCCCATCATCTGGGCACGGACGTCCTGACGGGAACAGGCGTGATCGCGGGACTGGTGCTGGTGCGGCTGACCCACATGGCCATCTTCGATGCCCTGACCGCAGCGGGGGTGGCCATCCTCATCTGCTCGATCGGCTGGAAGGTGATGCGTGAATCAGCCAGAGCACTGCTGGATGAGAGCCTTCCGCCCGAGGAACTGGTTCGCATCCGGGAAGTGCTCGATGCGCACGTGCCGCCACTGGTTGACCACCACGACCTGCGCACTCGGAAGGCCGGGCCCGTGCGGCACGTCGAGGTCCACCTCAGCTTTCCGCGAGATCTGCTGCTGGTGGACGCTCAGGCCGTCTCGGACCGCATAGAACACCAGCTGAGAGACGTCCTGGGTCCATGCCACGTCGTGACCCATCTCGAGGCAGCCCCCATCTTGCAAACGCAGGTCGGCCATCCCCCCGGGCCCGTGCCGTCGGACCGGGGACGCGCGAACGCCTAGTTTCTCGGCAGCGAGGCGATCCGGGCCTCCAGCATGGTCCGCGCCTGACGACGGAGTTCCGCAGCCCGGGCCTCGATGCGCGCCAGTTCCTGCTTCATGGTGGTCACCACGGCGGCATCGGCCAGACCATCGAGGTTGATCGCGACGTTCAGGACTGCCCCCTCGACACCAGCCAAGGCGAGCGCCATGGCGACACCGGCATCCGAGACCGCATGCGGTACTCCCTTGTCGAGGGCCAGTAACGCCATCTCTGCCGCGGCCAGGGACTCTTCGGCCACCTCGAGAGGTACGTCGGCAGCTCCCCTGAGCGCTACCTGGATGGCGGTCTTTCGTGCCACCTTCTCGTCATCGCTTTCCCTGGGCAACTTCATGGCCACCATCACGGCGTCATAGGCCCGGGCATCTCGATCGATGGCATCGGAAAGGGTTTCCAGAAGCTGGTCGCCCTGTTCCGAAAGCAGTTCCATGGCCTCGGCGGCATCCTCGGATGCCTTTGCCTGGGACAGGCCCGCGACCATCGTCACGAGCGCTCCCGAGAGGGCTCCGGCGAGGGCGGAAGCACTGCCTCCCCCGGGCGTCGCATCCGATGAGGCCAGCTTGCGGAGAAAATCACTGAGGTGCAGGTCATTCAAGGAGGGCGTTTGCTGATAAGCGTTCGACACGGTCATTCTCCCTTCCGGACGAGGGCGTTCTCGAGGACCAGATCGGGTTGCCAGTTCTCGATCTGAAGGTAATAGGAAGCTGCTTCCAGCAGCGCACCCTGGGGGACGAGGCCGACGATCTCGGCGCCGAGGATCCGGGCACCGAACCGGGCAGCCTCGATCTTGACGAGCTCCTGGACGCGGTGAATCGGGGTCTTCTGGAAGTCGAGCAGGTTCATCGACACCTGGGCCTGCTCACGGTCGGCGAGGTAGACACCCATCGCCTGGACGTGGGGAAGACCACCCGTGCTGGTCCGTACCGCGCGGGCGATCGCCTGGGCGATCCGGACGTCGGCCGTATCGAGTTGCAGGTTGTAGGCAATGAGAAACGGACGGGCACCGAACACGGAGGCGCCCATCGCGGGATGGGGTCCATCGGGACCGAAGTCCGGCTTCCACTCCGGCGCCTGCATCTTCTCGGCCAGGCCCTCGAATTCGCCCTTGCGGATGCTCGACAGCAACTTCCTGTGCGGTGCCGTCGCCGCCTCTCCGTAGAGAAACACGGGCACCTCGAAGCGTCTGGCGACCTCGGCTGCGACGTCGCGGGCGAGGGCCACGCAATCCTCCATGGTGGCGTTCCGCACGGGGATGAAGGGGACGACGTCGATGGCTCCCATCCGGGGATGCTCGCCGACGTGCTCGCGCAGGTCGATGTGCCGCGCCGCCAGCTCGAACAGGTTCAGGACGCCCTGCTTGAGCGCCTCCGGGGTCCCCACGAAGGTGAGAACCGTCCGGTGATGGCTGGCATCGGAAGAGCGATCGAGCACGATCAAGCCGGGGATGCCCTCGAGCGCACCCACGAAGGAGTCGATGACGACGGTATCCTGTCCCTCGCTGAAGTTGGGGACGCACTCGATGAGCTTGGTCACGCGTGAAGACTTCCTTCCGACAGGGCACGTGAAAGGGACACAAGACGACCGCGCTTGAGCACGGCGTGGACGGGAATGCTCGCCAGAGTGTAGGCGATCTCGCGCAGGTCCGTCGTGTCCCACACCACCAGATCCGCCTGCTTCCCGGGCTCGAGACTCCCGACCCGGTGACCGCGTCCGATGGCGTGGGCAGCGTTGATCGTGGCGGCCGACCAGGCCTCCGCCGGCGTGAGACGCAGCTGGGTGACGGCCAGAGCCATCATGAGGGCCATCGATGGGGAAGGACACGAGCCGGGATTGAAGTCGGTCGCGAGAGCGACGGGCACCCCCCATTCGATCATCCGGCGGGCCGGTGCATGGTGGGTCATCCCGAGGAAGAGCGCCGTGCCGGGAAGCAAGACTCCGATGACGCCTGCAGCGGCCATGGCCCTCAGACCCTCCTCGTTCGCATGGTGCAGATGGTCGGCCGAGGTGGCTCCGAGGCAGGCTGCCAGCGCTGCCCCCCCCGTGTCGGCCAGCTCGTCGGCATGAAGTTTGACGCCAAGCCCCTGCTCCCGGGCCGCTCGCAGCAACCGCTCGGACTGAGCGGGCGTGAACACACCTTCCTCGCAGAAGACATCGCAGAAGCGCGCCAGCCCACGGAGGGCCACGCGCGGCAACCAGTCCGCCACGAGCTCGTCGATGTACGCATCCGGATCCTGACCGGACGGGATGGCATGGGCGCCCATGAAGGTGGGCACGACGTCCACGAGATGCTGCTCGGCAAGTTTCCTGAGAGCCTCGAGTTGCCGGAGTTCGGTCTCGAGCTCGAGCCCGTAGCCGCTCTTGGCCTCGACGGTCGTCGTGCCGAGGGCCAGCATCCTGTCGAGGGCGCCCGAGCCAAGACGGACCAGCTCGTCGAGGGTCGCCTCGCGTGTGGCACGCACCGTCGCGTGGATACCGCCCCCTGCCGCCAGGATCTGGGCATAGGTTTCCCCGCGGGCACGTCGCTCGAACTCGTCGAGGCGAGCCCCCGCGAAGGGCAGATGCGTGTGGGCATCCACGAAACCCGGCGCCACGACCCTCCCACCGGCATCGACGATCTGCGTGGCAGCCGTCCGGTCGGGATGGATCCAGAGCTCGCGAGTCGTCCCCACGGCCGCGATCTGCCCCTCCCGGATGGCGACGGCCCCGTCATGCAAGATGCCACAGTCGGCCAGGGCTTCCCCCACCCGTGGACCCTCGGGGCCTGACATGGTGAGCAGGGTGCCCGCGTGAACGATCAGGGTATCGAACACGGGAATCACCCTTCTTGCATGGGGAGACGCACGCCGTGGCGGGCAGCGGCCGCAAGGGCCTCGTCGTAACCCGCATCGGCATGACGGATGATGCCCATTCCGGGGTCACTCGTCAGCACGCGTTCCAGGCGACGCTCGGCAGCCGACGTGCCATCGGCCACGATGACCATGCCGGCGTGCTGGCTGTAACCGATCCCGACGCCTCCGCCGTGATGCAGGCTGATCCACGAGGCCCCGCCCACGGCATTCACGAGCGCATTCAGGAAGACCCAGTCCGAGATGGCGTCCGATCCGTCCTTCATGGCTTCCGTCTCGCGATTGGGGGACGCCACGGAGCCGCAGTCGAGGTGGTCACGACCGATGACGACCGGCGCCGAGACCACTCCTGCCGCCACCAGGTCGTTGATGCGCTTTCCGAGACGTGCGCGCTTTCCGTAGCCGACCCAGCAGATGCGCGCGGGCAAACCCTGGAAGTGGACCTGATCCCGGGCGAGACGGATCCAGCGCTCGAGCCCCGGATCGTCGTCGCAGAACTCGCGCAGGATGAGTTCATCGATGTGGTGGATGTCGGCCGGGTCACCGGACAGGGCCGCCCACCGGAATGGGCCCTTGCCCTCGCAGAAGAGAGGGCGGATGTACGCTGGCACGAACCCCGGGTACTCGAAGGCGTCCGACACCCCGTGCTCGAGCGCGACCTGACGCAGGTTGTTTCCGTAGTCGAAGACCACGGCTCCGCGGTCTTGAAGGGCCCGCATGGCCCGCACGTGCAGGGCCATGCTCTCGCCAGCGCACTTCAGGTAATGCTCAGGGTCTTCCGCCCGGAGTCGCGCAGCCGACTCCAGGGTATGCCCCACCGGGATGTAACCCGTGAGCGGGTCGTGCGCCGAGGTCTGATCCGTGACCACGTCTGGCGTGAGTCCCCGCCGCACCATCTCGGTCAGGATCTCGGCCGCGTTCCCGAGGAGGGCGATGCTGCGGGGCTCTCTCGACTCGATGGCAGCGCGGGCGTGGGCCAGAGCCTCGTCGAGCGTCTCGGCCACGATCTGGCAGTAGCCCTTCTCGATGCGACGAGCGATGCGGGTGGGGTCGATCTCGATGGCCAGCATGACCCCGTCGTTCATGGTCACGGCGAGCGGCTGGGCGCCACCCATGCCCCCGAGCCCGGCCGTCACGACGAGGCGTCCGGCCAGGGTCCCGCCGAAGTGCTGACGTGCCACGGCCGCGAAGGTTTCGTAGGTTCCCTGCAGGATGCCCTGTGTCCCGATGTATATCCAAGAGCCTGCCGTCATCTGACCGAACATGGTGAGGCCCTCGGCCTCCAGGCGCCGGAAGGTTCCCCAGTCAGCCCAGTTCGGCACCAGGTTCGAATTGGCGATGAGCACGCGCGGAACGTCCGGGGTGGTGCGGAAGACCCCCACGGGTTTGCCGGACTGGATGAGCAGGGTCTCCTCGTCGCCGAGGGTCATCAGGGTGCGAACGATCGCCCTGAGGGCGTCCCAGCTACGCGCCGCCCGCCCCGTTCCACCGTACACGACCAGGTCGTCGGGATGCTCGGCCACCTCGGGATCCAGGTTGTTGAGCAGCATGCGCAGCGCTGCTTCTTGCACCCAGCCCCGGCACGACAGGTGCCTGCCTCGAGGGGCCCTGAGCGGGATGCGGGACTCCCCGGCAAGCAGGGCACGCAGTTCGGGGGCCTGATCGAGTGCCGCGTTCATGGATCCTCACTCCTTCGTGATGGACATCGGTGAGCCGCAGAAGCGTCCGTGGGTCATTCTAGCGGCCGCCTCCGGGGGCGGCAACCGCCCGGAGGGCCGCCCATCCTGCATATATTTGATACGCGTTAAAAGCGCTAAATGATCGTGAAAAGTGCTTGCTTGTCGTTCAGAGACCCGACCGCCAGCGGCATAACCGCACCACGCCCCCCATCCACGATCGCTGAAAGGCGCATCGTGGAAGTGTCCGAGGAGACAGGATCATGTCGATCATTCACAATTCCGGGATATCGGTACCGGGAAGCACCGGCCCCCTGAAATCTGCTGCACCGGCCGCACAACCACAGACCGGTGCCGCTGCACCCGCCAGCGCGGCCTCACAGAAGGCGGCCAGGGATGCTGCACGGACGGCTCAGCAGGCAGCTTCGCGGTTGAAGGCCCTGGCACGGTTCGATGCCCTTCCTGCCCGTATCCGGGACCTCGACAGCCGGATCCAGAACGCACAAGGTACCGTGGCTCGCAACGAATCGACTCTCAAGTCCCTGCAAAATGCGCTGACCCGTGGCTTCAGGCTCGGTGCAGGACGAGCTCCCGTCAACACGAAATCCGTCGCCACCCGTCTCCAGTCGCAGATCGCCGAACAGAAAAAATCCATCCAGGCCCTGGAGGAAGAGCGCAAGGTCATCCTGGCCGAGAAGGCAGACGACACGGCGGACGGCAAGGTGGACGCCGGCCATCAGAAGGCGATCGCCGAGATCGGCAAGCTGGATGGTCAGATCGGCAAGGCGCAGAGTGACAAGCTCGCCGGCGAATCCACGCTGGAATCCTTGCTCAACAAGAAGGTGGACGAATACGGAAAATCCTCCGGGGTCCGGGGGGAGCAACTCAAGCTCCAGGGCCAGATCGCTGACCAGAAAAAGGCGATCGAGCTTGCGCGCAAGGAAATCGCCAGCCTCGGTGAGAACTCGGGACAGCTCCGCAAGCAGAACGTGGGTCTCGAGGCCGAGAACAAGAAACTGTTCAACCAGGAACAGGCCAAGGGGGCCGAGCGGCGCAAGCTCCTCGGTGAACAGGTGGCAGACCGCCCCCTGTACGATGCCCTGAAGGCACTCGAGCCGGCCTCACTGGCTGACAGCGACAAGACCTTCATCGCCGCCTACGACAAGCGCGCCGGTGCCATCACGGGCCTGTCGAACGATATTTCCCAGCTCAATCAGAAGCAGGATGCGAACCAGGCCACGACCGCCAAGAACCAGCAGACCCTCCGTGC
This sequence comes from Candidatus Sericytochromatia bacterium, assembly GCA_040382575.1. Taxonomy (GTDB): domain Bacteria; phylum Cyanobacteriota; class Sericytochromatia; order S15B-MN24; family UBA4093; genus JAYKJE01. The sequence goes on along the minus strand of JBEIFE010000002.1, from coordinate 17,684 downwards.
CAACGACACGAAGGTCAACGGGCTGAACACGTCCATCAAGTCGGCGGAAGGGGACATCAAGGGCCTCGAAGGACAGCTCGCGAACGTGAACAAGCGGCTCGCCGAGCTCGACAAGGCCGGCAAAGCCCTCGATGGCCAGATCACCGCCCAGACGGCCGAGGTGAAGAAGCTGGGTGATCAGCTCACCGGCCTGCAGGACCAGCGCAAAACCGCGGTCCGCCAGGCACGGGGAACCGAGGTCCAGGATGTCCGACTCGGCGAGGCTCAGGTCGAGCGCATGGACAAGGAGATCGCGACCGTCAAGGGACAGCTCGATTCGGCCAAGAGCAATCTGGCCACCCTGGTTTCCCGGCGTGACGAGGTGAAGGCCGAGGTCGAACGCCTCGGAAAAGACGTCGGCGCTCTCAAGGCATCCATCGATGGTCTGAAGAAGGACCAGACGGCAGCCCGGAACACCCTCGCGGACAACCAGAAGTCCATCGGTAACCTCGAGGCTGACAATTCGAAGCTCTATGCGCAGGAACAGGCGCTAGGCAAGGAGCGCCAGGGCCTCCTCAAGCAGATCGCGGAAGACGGTCCGCTGGCAGGGGCGCTCAAGGCCCTCGAGCCGGAACTCCTCACCGAGGACGACCAGAAGTTCATCGCGAGCTTCGACGCCGCCAATGCCCGGGTCAAGGCCATCGGTTCGGAAGTGACCTCGCTCAACGAGAAGCAGGCCGCCAACTCAGGCAAGATCGGTGAGCTGAAGACCGCCAATGAGGGTCTCCAGAAGCTGATCCAGGATCTCGAGGCCTCCATCAAAAGCGACACCGGAAAGCTGGCAGGACTCGAGAAAAACCTCCAGGACGCCAATGGCAAGCTGGCAGGCCTCGAGAAGGAGATCACTGCCACGCAGAAGGGGATCGATCAGCTTCAGCAGAAGCTGTCCGGCCTCGAAGGTGAACGTGGCAAGTGGCTGGCCGAACTCGATCAGGACAAGAGTGAACTCGCTGCCCTGAAGTGAGGGTCGGGGGGAAAAGCCCCCTCTGGCAATCCTCTTTCCGGCACCCTCCGAAGACATGACCCAAACCGAGCCCCCCTCCGACTGATCATGGTCGGAGGGGGGCTCGTCATGTGGCTTTGAACTTTTTCTAAATTTTAAGGAAAGTTTTACCTGATTAAATCGATGTTATAATCAAGTTCAATCCAGTTGAAGCCGCCACCTTCCGCGAGCCCCCAGGAGGATCCTGCATGCGTCCGACCTCGACCCCGATCGCCCTCGGTCTCACCCTCGTCTCGCTGGTCGGCTGCGGCCTCCCCGCGACCATGAATGCGACCGTCGCTCCCCGCACCTCGGGCGGCCAGCAGCTCGACCCGGCGCAGTTCCGCGCAGATGGCGTGAGCCGGACACAGGTGCTGGTCTCGTTCCGCCAGGCCATGACTCGCCAGGACTTCGAGCGCTTCGAGGCCAGGACCCGCCTGCGCGTGAAGCGCACCCTTCCGGCGCTCCAGGCGGCCGTCGTCACGGTCGGAGCTTCCCCCGAGGAGACCGTCGCCCGCCTGCGCCAGGATGCCGCCGTGGCCCGCGCCGAGGTGGACCGTGCCGTGCTCGCCGACGAGGTCGTCGTGAACGACCCGAAGCGCGGTGACCAGTATGCCCTCGACAAGGTCCAGGCCAGTCGCGCCTGGGACGTGACTCGCGGTAGCGAGCAGGTCGTCATCGGCATCGTCGACTCCGGAGTGGACCTCACGCACCCCGACCTGAAGGCCAAGCTCCTCCCGGGTTACAGCTCGGTTGAGCCCGGCAAGCAGCCCAAGGACGACATGGGTCACGGCACGCACGTCGCCGGCATCGCCGCCGCCTCGACCGACAATGGCGAGGGCGTCGCTGGGCTGGCCAGCAACTGCAAGATCCTCCCGGTGCGCGTCCTGGGTACCCGTGCAGGTTCGGCTGCCACCATCGCCGAGGGGCTGATCTGGGCTGCAGACCACGGTGCGGACGTCGTCAACATGAGCCTCGGGTTCTACGATGAGAACGAAACGGTTGCCAAAGCCGTCCAGTACGCTCTCTCGAAGAACGTCGTGCTCGTCGCCACGATGGGCAACAACAATCTCGAGAAGCGCCGCTACCCGGCCGCCTACCCCGGCGTGATCGCCGTCGGCTCGACCGACAAGGCCGACCAGAAGTCGTCGTTCTCGAACTTCGGTTCCTGGATGAGCGTCTCGGCACCCGGGACGGACATTCTCTCGACGTTCCCGACCTACCCGGTCGGCATCCAGGGTCCGGCCAAGTACGCGACGCTGTCCGGCACCTCGATGGCCGCCCCGCTGGTTGCCGGCCTCTGCGGGCTGGTCCGCTCGAAGAACCCCGGCATGACGCCCGCTGCCGTCAAGCAACTGCTCGAATCGACCGCCGTCGACCTGGGTGATGCTGGCGCCGACAAGAACTTCGGCAACGGCCGGATCGACGCCTTCGCCGCCCTGTCGCGCTGAACCTGATACCTCACACGAGCCCCCCGGATTGATCCGGGGGGCTTTTTTCGTGCAAGAACGCCACGGATGCAGGTTTGCGCAATTTTTCAGGCCGAAATCGTCTCGTGACGGGCCGTTCCAGATTACATGGTTAACAGAAGGTTATATTTGGTTAAAACTGTGTTATATATGACCCACACCCCCTACCGTCTGGTGCGCTCGAAGCACCCGGGCTTGGCGCCGGCTGACGTGAAACGTCTCATCGAGTCGACCGCCGTCGACCTCGGCGACCGCGGCGCGGACAAGGTGTTCGGCAACGGCCGCATCGACGCCTTCGCGACCCTGTCGAAATAGGAGGCCAGACGATGCGATTCACCCGAATTCTCGCACTTCCCCTGGGCCTCTCGCTGCTCGCAGGCTGCGGCCTCGCGGGGCAGGGAAGTCTGCCCGGTCAGGCCACCTCCAGCCTCGATCCGGCAAGCTTCCGTGCCGACGGCGTCAGCCGTACGCACGTGCTGGTGCGGTTCCAGGACGGTCCGGGCACGCTGGACACGCGCACCTTCTCCGCCCGCAACGGGGTGCGGATCGCCCGCACCCTCCCGGCCCTGAACACGGCTGCCGTCACGGTCTCGGGCAGTCCCGAGGAAACGGTCGCCCGCCTCTCGCAGGATCCGGCCGTCGCCCACGTCGAGTTCGATCGAGCCCTCATGCTCGACGACGTCTCGGTCAACGACCCGCGCCGCGGCGAGCAGTACCACCTCGACCGGGTCCAGGCAGGAAAAGCATGGGAGATCACCCGAGGTAGCGACCAGGTCGTCGTCGCGATCATCGACACGGGCATCGACCTCGGGCACCCCGACCTGAAGTCCAAGCTGGTCGCAGGCACGAACACGATCGAGGCGGGTTCGCCTCCCCGCGATGACCGGGGCCATGGCACACACGTCGCGGGCATCGCGGTGGCCGCCACGAACAACCGCGAGGGCATCGCCGGCATCGCGAGCAACTGCCGCCTGATGCCCGTTCGCGTCACGGGCAACACCCCGGGGACGGTGGCCTCGGTGGCCCAGGGGCTCATCTGGGCCGCCGATCACGGGGCGGACGTCGCCAACATGAGCCTCGGGTTCTACGAGGAGAGCGACACGCTCAAGCGTGCAGTCGAATATGCCCTCTCGAAGCACGTGGTGCTGGTCTCCACCATGGGCAACGACCGCCAGGAGAAGCCGCGCTTCCCGGCCGCCTACCCCGGCGTGATTGCCGTCGGCTCGACGGATGCCCAGGACCAGCGCTCGAGCTTCTCGAACTACGGGTCGTGGATGAGCGTCTCGGCACCCGGGAAGGACATCCTCTCGACCTTCCCGACCTACACCGTGCGGCTGGTCAACACGCCGGGCTACGGGTTCATGACGGGTACCTCGATGGCCGCTCCGCTCGTTTCTGGCCTCTGCGGCCTGGTGCGGTCGAAGCACCCGGACATGGCCCCGGCGGCGGTGAAAAAGCTCCTCGAGGAGACGGCGAGGGACCTGGGTGACCCGGGGCACGACGTCTACTATGGCCACGGGCGCATCGACGCCTACGCGGCGCTGTCGCGCTGAATGTCCTGATGACCCGAGTCCCCCGGATCGCGCCTGGATCCGGGGGACTTTTTCACGGGGTGACGGAACGGACGGATTCCGCTTGAGCCTTAACGACGGGGGTCGGATGGTGTGGTGGTCGGAACAGAGACAGGAACAGCTAATGGTTCCGCCTGCAAAACCACCGCATACTCGATGAAGCCACTGGCCCCATCCACCCATCGAAAATATGCCCTGGGCCGAGCCGGATCATCCGCTGCCGCCGGAAGAGACGTGAGCATCAAGATGAAGGTTTTCCCCAGAACGGAAAGGCACGAGGAGAATTTTCCTCTGCTTCGCGCACGTAGCGCGGCGCGCAGGCCGTGGTGGTGGCGATCGCCAGGACGAGCCCGGCTACCCCGAACCGCCCGGCAACACGGAATACGAGCACATCAACCTCTTGATCGATGACGGGCCTTGACCGACCATATGGCGACACGGTCGTACCTGCTTGTCAAGGGATCGTCTCATCAGGCTGGAGTCGCGGGCTCGTGCATCATCCCGGTGTGTGGTGTCCATTAAATTTCCGGTGAATCGAGACAGGATTCCCGGCGATGGGGGCATGTCAGGGATGAGTGGCGAGCGCGCTCGCTAGGCTGGTATCGTCTGCCGGGAGTCACGTGATGCCCATCCACGCCAAGGTCTCGGGAACGCCCATCTGGCAGGTCCCCGGTTCACCGGTCCCGCCTTCCCGGGACGATACCACCAGCGCGTCCGCGTCGATGCCGCCCTCCCCCCTGACCGTCCCGCCTTGTCAGGATGTGCGCGGACCCACGTTGAATCCCATCGAGAAGCTCCGCCTGGCAGCGTTGCAGGTCAGCCAACATGCAACGCCCCCCATCAACCCCCGTCCCCTGCGCGACTGGCACGATCGCTCAACCTGAAGCGGCGTGGATCCCCCCGACGTCCACACGTCCGGACGCCGGATCGAGAAACAGGGCCGTCCAGACGGTCTCGACGCCCGGCTCGGTCCAGAGCACCCGGTGTCGGGTGTGGGCCGGCAACCAGACTCGATCGCCCGGACCGAGATCCAGAGGCGCCTGGCCCTCGATCTCCAGACGGGCCCTTCCCGTGACGACCTGCACCCACTCGTGCTCGTCCTGGTCGTACCAGAATCCCTCGGGAGATCGGTGTCCGAGCGAGACGATCCGTTCGAGACGCCCCCCGGGCCATCGCAGCAGCAGTTCGTAAAGTTCGTCCCCCGTCGGCGCGGAAGCGTTCGCGAAAGGCCATTGTTGATCCACGGATATCTCCTTCCGGGAAGCTCGGGCCAGGCCCCGCGAGCGGTTGAGCGACCACCATCGATGGGTATATGACGGTCATGGATATTCCGCGTCAAGCTCGAGTATCGCGATCCCGACGCCGCCGGTGGATTCTGTCCGTTTCCGCCGCGACCCTGGCCGCTTGCCAGAACCCGAACCTGTCGAGCTTTCCGGTAAATCGAGAGTCCTCGAGCCTGCTGTTTCCCTCGTCGGCCTTCGAGAAACCTGCCGCTTCCGGCCCGGGGGCTGCGGCCCTCATCCCCGCGGCCCAGGACCCTGCCCTCGTCGACCGCCGTGACAACCCGCTCATCGATCGCCGCGACAACCCACTCGTCGACCTGAACCAGCTCGTGGCCAATAACGCTGGCGGCCTCGTCTCGAACCAAGCCGCGAGCCTGAGCGGCCAGGCCTGGGTAGCCTCGAACCTCGTGGCCAATAACTCGGCAGGCCTCATCGCCAACGGGGCCGGGTTGTTCCGGATCGCCTCGCTAACCGAGGTTCCGCTCCAGCGCGCCCTGGTCTACCTCTCGGACACCCGGGAACGTCCCTTCCTCGATCCCGATACGGGCCAGATCCTGTCCACCACCACGGACGACTCCGGAGTGTTCAAGTTCGCGAAGGCCCCGGCCAGCGCGTCGGTCGTCGTGAACGCCGTGCTCTCGGGGAACCGCCGGCTGGTGGGCTTCCAGGTCCCCCGTGAGAAGCAAGAAGCCATCTTGCGACTGGATCTGGCCAGCACGCTCGTGACCGAGTTCCTGCGCGAGCGCGCCCTCGAGCGCAGCGCCACGGCATCCCTCGGCGATCTCGACCCCGACCTCCAGGCCCTACCCGACCTCACCCGGCTCACCCAGGAAGGTCTCGCGAGCGGGTCTCTCACGGTTCCCGACCTGCGCGTGGGTCGTATTCCCGACATGAACCGGGCTTACCTGGTCGGCTTCGCCTCGCGATTGCCGGTCCTGAGAGCACGGTGGGAGACGCTCCTGGGCGAGAAACTCTCGGTCATCGAGACGATCGCGGGTAGCATCCCGGGTTTCCGGGGAGATGGCAGCCCGGCGACGGAGGCCCGCTTCGCGAACCCTTCGGGACTCGTCCGGACCTCGGATGGCAGCTGGATCGTGGCCGACACGGGCAACAACCGCATCCGCCGGATCGCCCCTGATGGCACGACCTCGTCTCTGGCCGGCAACGGAACACCCGAGACCATCACGGCGCGTGTTCTGGCAGGGGAGAGCATTGACTACAGCGGGTTCGGTGGGGCTGCTGCGGGAACCATCCTCTACGATCCGCGGAGCGTGCTCCCGCTACCCGGGGGCAGCCTCCTCGTGGGGGTCCTGGGCAACTCGCGCGTCCTGCACGTCGATCCGTCGGGCACCATGAGACCACTGGTGGAGCCGCATCCGGGGGGTACCGTCAGCGAGGGCAACGTCCGATCCGGGTCGCCGAAGCCCACCATCCGCAGCCCGATCGGCATGACCCTCGGACCCGATGGCAAGGTCTACATCGCCGACATCCAGCACCACGTGGTCCGACAGCTGACCTGGACCCAGGAAGCCAGCCCCGACACCTACGTGATCGACAAGGTGGCCGGATTGTACGGCAATCAGAACGTCGTCCCCATCGGGATGGCGTACATGTATGCACTCAAGCCGCCCCGGGAGACGGCGATCGCCGGGCCCTACGGCATCTGCTTCGATGGCCAGGGTCAGCTGATCGTGACGGAGACCTTCGGTAACCGCGTGCTGCGGCTCGAACAGGCCGATGGTCGGCTCCACGTGCTGGCCGGCACGGGACGCTCGACGGTCTCGGGAGACGGGGGACAGGCCTCGGCTGCGGGAGTGCCCTACCCCACGGCCATCACGTACGATGCGACCCGGAACCGGGTCCTGGTGGGGTCCTGGCAATCTCCGCGCATCCGGGCCATCGATCTGGCGACCGGGATCATCTCGACGCTGGCCGGTACGGGAGACGATTCCCAGGATGGGCTCATCCGGAAAGCAGCCATCGGTGATATCGGGGGACTGGCGCTGGATGCTCAGGGACGCCCCGTCTTCACCGAGGTCCAGACGGGGCGCGTGCGACGGCTGTGGCTATCCGAGTGACAGGAAACGCTGTCCGCTGCTGAGCGGGACCGAACTTGCTCCCATATTCACGCCTGGCTCGGCGACATCCGGATCTCGCGTGATCCCGAGACGGGTAAGATGCTCGAGTGCCGAGCGGTCCCCCTGGGCCCTCAGTTGAACCAGAAGCCCCGCCATCTCGACGGAACGCGCATCGAGATGATCGAGGACCAGGGCGAGATTTCGCCGTGCGTTCTCGATCTCGAGATCGATTTGCTTCCGCGCGGCCGCCTTGATGGCCGCCGCGCTCATCTCGGCCATCGCTTCCTGGCTCTGGCTGATGAGTTGAGTCTGGATGGGGCCGATGTCCCGGATCATGGCATCGATCTGTGCGGGTGTCGTGGCGCCATCGATCGCCCGGGCGATCTGCTCGAGCTGCCGGAGTGCCCCCCGGTTACCATTCAATCTGGCCAGGATCGTCAGCTGCTGGACTTGCTGTGCGAGAAGGTCACGAAGGGGGTCCCGGGGCTCATGGCTCTCGGTCGGCCTCGCCAGGTCGGTGAGACGCGACGACAGGTCGGTCCGGAGCAAGGTATCCTGGCCTGGCCGGCGCTGAACCGGCATGCGGTCCGGTACTCGAGAGGCCGAGTCGACCCGTGCGGGCGGATCCTGGGGCACCACGCCGCGTCTGGATCGCGCATCGGGGGAAGGTTGCCTGTTCGCCAGAGCAAGTTCGTTCATCTGACCGACTCCTGCACGTCACGCGAGGGATTCAGGGCAAGACGCGTGGCCCCGGGCTGCCCGTAATCGGATGGCATGGCTGGAAACCGGTTGCTTGTCCAGGCATCGACGAGCGGACGAAACCCTGTCAATCCGAAAGCTTCCATGGTCGTCTCCCCTCTCTCTGACTCTCCAGATCAGTCATCGACGAAAGGGCTTAGACCTCGCTTGAAATATGTTTTAAATTGTTTTTGATAGCGTGTTTCGATGCCATACGGGAAGGCCTGATACGTGTTCAAGAGATCCCAGATCGGTAACCTGTCCCTGCTCGCCGTCGCGAGCGGCTACGTCCTCCTGCAAGGGGTTCTGCCGGCTACCGGATGGTTACCGGAACTCACCCTGCAAAGTCTCCCTTACGGGGGGCTGCGTGCCTTCTTCGAGGCGGGTACGGTGGGAGCCCTCGCAGACTGGTTCGCCGTGACGGCCCTCTTCCGGCATCCCCTGGGCCTGCCCGTGCCCCATACCAATCTCCTGATCCGCAACCGGACAGCCCTCGAGGCCAACCTGGCCTCGACCGTGACGGGATTCCTGACGCCCGAAGCGATCTTGACGCTGGTGGATCCAGGGGCGCTCGGCGGCGCCTTCGCCCACGTGGTGAAGGCGCCCGACACGGCGGAAAAGGTCCAGCAGGCCGTTCATGCGGGCCTCGAGCAGGCCCTGAATCGTCTGAGTCAGGCCAGCCCGATGGTCGGGATGTTCCTGCAAGGTGCCATGGGAGGCGAGACGGTCAATGCCCTCGTCGAACAGGTCGTGGCCGGGATCCAGGACAGACTGGGAGAGGTTCTGACGCGTGACAGCACGGACGCCGTGCTGCGGGAGCAGATCACGCGCATGGTCCATTCGGCCTTCGAACGCGGGCTGCACCAGCGCCTGGTGGAAGCCATCCAGGCCCGGATTCAGGCCATGCCGGACGCAGACCTCGTGACCTTCGTCGAGAATCGGGTCGGTGACGACCTCCAGTTCATCCGCCTCAACGGAGCCCTGGTGGGTGGACTGGCCGGTCTGGTGCTTTTCATCATGGCCCGCCTGGTGGGTTGAGGCCTCAGGGCCGTCCCCACGCGAGCACGATCTCGAGGTCATGGCGAGAGACCTCCAGGGAATCCCGTTGCAGCAGATCCTCGAGGTGCATCCGATCATCGGGTCCGGGAGCGGCCAGATCTTCAAGTACGGCCCGCACGGCAACCAGCAACCAGCGACGCCAGGCATCCAGGGACTCCCAGCGCGCAAGCCAGACCTGACGCTGCGCGGAACGCCAGGAGACCCCGAGCACGGACCGGAACCAGTGCCTCAGGACCAGGCGTGCATCCCCCTCCTCGAGCAAGGAGGGATCCTCCAGCAGGACCGAGGTGTCCATCTCGGGATCGGAACGCCGGAACCATTCCGTGAGTTCGCGGACGAGCGCAGGACCGAGGTCGGCCAGCAGGGCCGTACTCAATCCGAGGTCGCTGATCCGTTCGAGCAGGTCGATGGCGAGGGGGCGCCCGCATGTATGCATCGAGATCGTCGAGGCCTGCATCTTTGCTCCTCCTGGACGTGACTCGACCCGAGGTCGAACCGGATTCCTATTTGACGTTATCATAGCAAACCTGAGCCGGACTGGATCTCTCCCGTCGAGAATTGTCTGGAGATCGTTCGGGCATGGGCCCACGGTTTGCTATCATGCGACCAGTCACGATTGGCAGGAGGGCGCTAGCCCGGGAGGAAACCCATGCCGCAGATGAAGGACAGCCGTGCCATCGTCCTGTTCAAGGGAGACACGGGACAGTACGAGCTCGATTACGATTTCCGGGGAGAGGTGGGGAACCTCGTCAATCTCGAAGATCTCGCTCTCTCGGTGCAGCCGAGCGGCAAGTTCCGGATCGTCGACAAGACCCGGATCGCCCCTCCGGGTGAATCGCCGGTCGTCACCTACACGCTCGAGAAGTTCTAGGCATGCGAGGCGGGGGGCGTGCCACGGGGCTGTTGTTCGTTCTGGCCCTCTCGACCTGGACCCTGCCGACCCGCGCCGAGACGGAGTTTACCCTACCCATCTCCTACATGGACTGGACCCTGCAAGAGGGACCCCGGCTCACGGGGATCCAGGTGCCCCTCATCTGGTTCGGGGGCCCTTTCAAGCTCGGTACGATGCGGGCCCAGGCGGGCGGTGCCTGGGTAACGGCCTCGGATGGCACTGCGTGGCCGATGGCGACGGGCGAGGTGCTGGCCCAGCTGGAATGGCCGCTCGGTCCGCTGAATCCGCACATCGGGGCAACAGGATGGGCAGGGGCACCCATCGGGATCGGGAACAATTCTCCATTCCGGGGGCTTGCCCTGGGCTGGATGCCGCGGGTGGGATGCCGCCTGGACTTCGAGGTCGGATCGCTCGACCTGTTCGCTGCTCAGGGGACAATCTCGGGGCTGGAACGCACTCAGGACAGCCGATCGCTCGGTGGCCCCATCTGGACGGCAGGCTTGTGGCTGGAGCTGGCACTGTGAGGGGTCCGATCCTCCCGGGATGGCTCGATCCCGATCAGATCGAGAGCATCGGCCGACAGCTCGTCGAACGCCTTCCCATCCTCCTGGGCGTGCTGTTGCTGGCCTGGCTGGCTCACCGCGCCATCCGATTCCTGGTCGGGCAGCTTGCTCGAGCACTCGAGAAGAACCTTTTACCGGGTGGGGATGCCCGTCTGGCCCAGCGCACGCGGACCATGACCCACTTGACGAACTCGCTTCTGCGCGCGGGGGTGATCTTCGCGACCCTGCTCGCGCTGATGGCCGCCTCCGGCATCGACGTTGGCCCCTTGCTCGCGAGCGCCGGGGTGGTCGGCATCTCCGTGGGGCTGGGCGCTCAGAACCTCATCAAGGATCTGATCGCCGGTTTCGCGATCCTGTACGAGGACCAGTTCGGTGTCGGCGACACGATCGATATCGACGGAAAAACGGGCACGGTCGAGCGCCTGAACTTCCGCATCACCCGGCTGCGTACCCTCGCCGGGGATCTCGTGACGATCCCGAACGGCCAGATCAAGGTCGTCGTGAATCAGTCCAATGCGTGGTCGCGGGCCATCCTCGATCTCACGGTTCCGCATGACTGCGAGCCGGAGCGCGTCCTTGCCCTGATGACCGCCGCCGCGAAGAACGTCCAGGAAGCCTGGCCGGATCGGGTACTGGCCGACCCTGAAGTGGTGGGGATCCAGGCCTTCACGGAGCTGGGGATGACCTTACGGGTGCTGCTCAAGACCGGCCCTCAGGACCGCGGAGCCGTGGCAGCCGAATGGCGTCGTCTCATCAAGAAATCGCTCGATGATGCCGGAATCGTCCTTCCAGGGTCTCCGCGACGAACAGGCACCGATTCCGTCATCGGCTGACGGCCACGCCCACGTTCCAGCCCTGATGCGCCATGAACCGAACCAGTTCGTCTGCACTGACGACCAGGGAGCCGACCCGTGAGTACGGGTCATTGATGACGTAGCGATCGCCCGCGCGACCCGCGACGAGGATCATGTGACCACCATCGAAGGACCGCAGTGTACGATCGTCGAACCGTCGAGCGTACGCCGCTGGATTGCCCGCGAGAACCACGAGGGCACCGGCGTCAAGCGCCCGGTCGAGAGAACCGAGATCACGGACCTTCCAGGCCTGGGCACCGCTCTGGCGGGCGCCTTGCATCACGTCGTCATCCGAGGTGAGTTCGTAATCATTGGTATCCCCGCGCATGGCCAGGCGCGTGGCATCGATCCAGTTTTCGACCGTCGCCCCCGTCGTGAGGCTCGGAGGCTGCAGGCCGAGGGCCAGCAATGCCATCGCCAGACTGGCGGGTCCGCAGTTGGTGTTGTTGAGGCTGGCTTCCCGGTTGTAGGGGCCCGGATCCTGCGCCAGGAAAAATCGGCTGGCCTGAAAGGCCCACGGGGTCCCCGCGGCACGATACACATCGGATGGAGCAGACACGGGGGCTCGAGCAAGCAAGCTGGCGGGCACAGCGGATGATACCGTGGCCGGCGTAGCGGTGAAGGCAGATGGAGCGGTCTCTCCCAGGAGCCGAGCGAGACCGCTCAGACGCGCCCAGAGTGATGGCTGGGTTGAAAAAGAACTGACCAGCACGATACGTCCCTCCACGAGATCGTTATCGGCTGGTCAGCGACGGAAGCGGTTAAATCGAGATAAATCCGAGGGGAAGCTTCCGTTAATCAGGCGTTCGTCAAGAAGGGCAAGGCCTGCAGGCCATTCCGGTTATCCAGTTGCGGGCAAAGGATGAGCTGCAACTGCTTCACGGCGCGCTTGAGACGTCGGCAGATCTCCATCTGGGACACGCCCAGACGACGCGCCACCTCGGCCTGCGTCATGTCCTGGAAATAGCGCATCTCGAGGAGCTCCTGCTGCTGACGCGTGAGGCGGCTCATGGCCTCCTTGAGCAGCAAGCGCTCATCCATGTCGATCTGGCCATCCCGCTGCGAGCGCGGATCCATCAGGGTATCGAGCAGCGTGCGGGTGTCATCGTCATCCCCGCGACCCTCCTGGTCCAGCCAGAAGACCGAAACCCGGTTATCGTACTGCTTGACCTCGTCGACGAGTTGCACCGTGATCTCGAGAATGTCGGCGAGCTCCTGGTTGGACGGCTCACGCCCGAGTTCGTGCGACAGGTTGGCCGTCACGACGCTGAGGCGGTACGACAGCTCCTGGAGGGCCCGGGGGCCTCTGAGCAGGTTCTGACGATCCCGGAGGTAGTGGCGAATATGTCCGGTGATGTAGTGGACGGCATACGTCTTGAACTCGGTGTTGTGACCCAGTTCGTAACGGTCGATGGCCTCGAGGAGACCGATGGATCCGACCTGGATGAGATCTTCGACGGGATCCGTGCTTCGACGGGCGAGTCCCCGGGCGATCTTCTTGACGAGCGGGATGTACTCGTGGACGAGCTTCTCGCGTTCCCTGGGAGTCAAGGACCACTTGCGCGTCTTTTCCACTCAAAACCTCCGTGTCATACGGTTCCGTACGGACCGTCAACGAGACGTCAAAATTATAGCAGACGTCTCGGGATGCCAGGTCCAGGGGTGTTTACGAATTGTTAATAGATGAGAAAGCAAGGAAAATCAATAGCTTGACGGCTTCCTCACGTGGATCGGGCCTCCGTGCCGGATCCGGATGACGTCATTTTCCCACACAGAAACGTTCGAAGATGTGATCGATCACCTCCTCGGTGAGCGCCTCGCCCTGCACGGTTCCCAGGTGTTCGAGAGCAATCCGGAGATCGTGGGCGACCAGATCGGGTGGGAGGTCATCCAGGTACGCCCGTCGGGCCTGCATCAGCGCCTCGCGCGTGAGGCCGAGAGCGGCCTCGTGACGCGCGTTGATGGCAATCGTCGGGACGACCTGGACCAGTCCCGAGGTGAGCTCTCGCCACACCGCCGAGATGAGATCGGGAATCCCGTCCCCCGTTCGAGCACTGATCCGGATCGCACCGGACTCGCCCGGGGGCGATCGCCAGCCCTCCAGGTCCCCCTTGTTGACCACGAGGAGGGTGGGTCCGGCTGCACGAGCCCTCTCCAGCAGTTCCCGGGTTCCGGGATCGGGCTCTCCCGAGCCATCCATCACGACGAGCCGTAACTCCGCCTCGCGCAGCGCCTGCTCGGAGCGGCCTATCCCGATCCGTTCGACCGGATCGACGCCCTCGCTGCGGATCCCGGCCGTATCGAGAATCCGGCAGGGGATCCCGCGCACGGTCCAGGTTTCCTCGAGGACGTCGCGGGTGGTGCCGGCATGCTCGGTGACGATGGCGCGATCGGTGGCCAGCAAGGCGTTGAGCAGGCTGGACTTTCCGACGTTGGGACGTCCGAGCAGCGCCACCCTCGCTCCCTCCCGGAGCAGCCGGGCAGCAGGCACCTCGGCGAGCAGAGACGTGATCCGGGAGATGAGCTCATCCATCGTGGCAAGAACCCGATCGGCCGGGGGTGCCTCCAGTTCATCCGGAAAATCGATCGAGGCCTCGATCTCGGCCAGCAGGTGACGGACGGGCTCGCGTAGCCCGTGCGTGAATCGGGCCAGGTGGCCATCCAGCTGATTCAGCGCGGCATCGAGGGCCTGATCCGTTCGCGCATGGCTGAGTTCGAGGACGGCCTCGGCCCGCGTCAGATCGATCCGACCGCCGAGGAAGGCCCGACGCGTGAACTCGCCTCGGGTGGCCAGTCGTGCTCCGCAGGCGAGACACGCCGCCATGACGCGCTCGATGGTGGCGAGACCGGCGTGGATCTGGAACTCGACGACGTCTTCCGTCGTGTAAGAGTAAGGGCCCACGAAGAACAGGATGACGGCCTCGTCGAGGCGGCGTCCGGATCCCGGCTCGACGAGATGCCCCACGAGCAGGGCGCGCTCGGTTCGCTCGGTGAAGGGGGGTGAAACGAGATGGCCGGCGATCGTGCGGACCAGGGCCTGGGCGATGTCACGCGTGCGGGATCCGCTCAGACGGACGATCGCCCCGCCTCCCGGGCCGGGAGGCGTGGCGAACGCGACCATGGTGTCGTGTCCGATCACCGGACTCGACGTGACAAGACCACCACGTGCCGGTCGGGATCCCGACCCTCGCTCTGGGTCTCGATATCGAGTTCCTCGACCAGAGCGTGGTGAACCAGGCGTCGCTCGGCGGCGTTCATGGGCGGCAGATGCTGCGGGTAGCCGGTCGTGCGCGCACGTTCGGCGGCCTCGAGCGCCAGGCGCGCGATCCGGTCCTGAGCACGCTGCCGGTAGTCCTCGACATCCACGAGGAGCTTCTTACCGACGCGGTTGCCGAAGGACACGGACAGGAGCCACTGGAGCGCTTCGAGCGTCTGCCCCCGGCGACCGATGAGGATACCGGGGTCGCCCTCGAGCTCGATGTGGAAGATGACCCGATCTCCCTCGAAGACGAGCCCGACCGTGCCATCGATCCCCATGGCATCCAGGACATCGAGGAGCCAGTCCTGGGCCTCGTCGAGTGGGCCATCGACGGGCGTGACCCGGAGCTTCCAGGGACGCGAGTCGTGCCCTTCCTCGAGCACCTCGATCTCGACCTCGCTCTCGTCTCGCGCGAGCTCGTCGAGGGCTGCTTCGAGAGCGGCCTGATACGTGTCACCCAGCTGGATGATCGGCTCCATCCGCTACTCTCCCTTACGCTCTGGACTGGCAGGGGGGACGATCCCCTTGGCAGGACGCGATGGCGAGGCTTTACCCGCATCGTCGACCCGACCGGGAGTCATGTCGATCACCGCCTGGGAAGCGGGAATGACGGGTGCCGGCACTGCTGACGTCCGACTCAGATAGTAGTTCTGGATCATCGTGATGGCGTTGGATGCCGTGATGTACAGAAGAATCCCCGAAGGCAGCGGGAAGAACAGGAACATGGCCGTCGTCATGGCCGGCATCATCGTGAGCATCTGGCGCTGCATGGGGTCTTCGGGATTGGTCGTCATCATGCGCTGCATGACGTACATCGAGGCACCGAACAGGACCACCATCGCCAGATTCGCCCAGTGAACGGCCTCGCCGGGCTGACGCGGCAACACGCCCACATCCGCCAGGTTCTGGATGAAGAAGAACGCCTTGTGCGCGATCCGCTCCTGGAATTCCTTGTTGTTGAGGGCCGTGTAGAGAGCAAAGAGGAACGGCATCTGGATCAGCGTGGGCAAGCATGCTCCCATGGGGTTCACGCGGTGTTCGGCATAGAACTCCATCAGCTTGGCCTGCATGACTTCCGGCTGATCCTTGTACTGGGTCTGCAGTTCTTTCAGCCTGGGCTGGAGCGTCGCCAGCTCGCGGCTGGCCTTGAACTGCTTGGCGACCAGCGGAAAGAGCGCCAGCTTGATCGTCAGGGTCAAGCAGATGATCGACCAGCCGTAGGAACGGGTGATCTCGAAGAACTTCTCGAGGATGGGGATCATCACCGAGTGGGCGATCCAATCGATCGGATTCACGGATGTCTCCTGAGGGGGGGGTCTGGAACGGGATCATGACCCCCGGGATTCCAGGGATGGCAGCGCAGGATCCGTCTGATGCCGAGCCAGAGGCCCGACAGCAGCCCGTGACGCTCGAGGGCACCACGGGTGTACTGGCTGCAGGTGGGGTAGAACCGACATTGAGGCGGCGTCATACGGGAAATGAACTGGTAACCCCGGATGACGACGTCGAGCACCTGGATGAGTATGCGTGCCAGATGAGAGCGTTTCATGGGGCGTTCATCCGGGACCCGAACACGTCCAGGCCAGCGCGGTGATACAGACGATCGACTGCACGTTCCAGATCGACGAAACTCGCCTCCGAAGCCGCAGGCCGAGCCCTGAGGATGATCTCCACCGGAGGATCCCAGGACCTGGATCGCGCTCGCACGATCTCGCGAAGGCGACGTTTGACGCGGTTTCGAACCACGGCATTGCCCACCTTCTTTCCAGCCACGAAACCGACCCGGCAGATGCCAGGTCGGTCGGGACATGGATGCACGTGCAAGACAATCAGCGGATCACCGTACGCCCGACCGCTCTGGTAGATGCGGTCAAAGGCGCTGGAGCGGCGCAGACGCTCGGGGACCGGAAGCATCTATCCTGCGAGGCGCTTGCGGCCCTTGGAGCGACGCGCGCGGATGACGCGCTGTCCGTTCTTGGTGCTCATGCGGACGAGGAAACCGTGGGTACGAGCGCGCTTGCGCTTCTTGCCGCCGTGGCGGAACGTCAGGGCTTGCTGAGCCATGATGGGGAACTCCTTGACAATCGAGTGCGTGACCGGGACCTGAACACGTCCCGGGTAGCCGGAACCTTCATGAGAATCTAACACGCGTTTGATACAGGATCAACGCATCCAGATCGGATCTCCGAGTGGTCACGAGCGGATTTCGGAGGTACGATGATCTCCCGCACAGGGATCGAACCCGGTTCAAATGCCGCCATCAAGGCGCCGGTCGAATCATCCCGTGCCATCCTTTGCAGAGTTGGCAATGACAGCCACGGACCCTTCGGTTCGAGGCTCGTCACGTGTCGACCAATCGACGGGAAAGGTCCTGGCGACCACACGATGCAGGCTGACGAACTCTGGCAGAGGGCCCTCACGATCCTCCAGGGGCGCCTCAGTAGAGCAAGTTTCGAGAGCCTCGTACGTCCCTCGCGGGCGATCAGTCTCGAGCACGGAGTGCTCCTGGTTGAAACGCCCAACGAGTTCGCACGAGACTGGTTCCAGCGCAACATGGGCCCGATCTCGGCGGCACTCGCCGAATCGGGTGGACCTGACGTCCGGCTGAGTTGCCGGGTGAACGAGGGAACCGAGGGTCAAGCGACCGTCGACGAACTCACCCAGGTCATCCCTGCGTCCGGAACGAAAGAAGGCTCCGGAGCTCCCACCTACGGAACGCTCAACCCGAAATACACGTTCGAGTCTTTCGTGGTGGGCAACCATAGCCGTTTTGCGCATGCAGCTGCCGTGGCTGTGGCTGTAGCTGTGGCTGTGGCTGTGGCAGCAGTGATTGCATCTGCTAGGGATGCCCGGGAGGGCGTGCGGGTGAGGGGCGCAGAGTCCATGGGGGGGGAGGT
>JBEIFE010000001.1:0-36565 GCA_040382575.1 Candidatus Sericytochromatia bacterium | reverse complement strand
GGCGCCCCGGCTGCGGGTGGCGGGGGACAGGGTGCAGCAGGAGGGGGTCAGGCCGGCGGCGGCGTTCAGCCCACCTGCACGGTCCCCGTCGTATCCGAGGACGTGATCCGCTATGCAATTACGAACGGATTCGTGAAGGTCGGTTCCACCATCTCCCAGAATCCGGAAAACTGGAGCAGCAACATATCGGGGTTTGCGACCTTCTACGGCCGTGACGAGAACCTGTATCCCATCCGGGCCCAGGGAACGTTCACCATCAACTTCCGGACCTCGGTGACCCGGAAAACGGGAGGAAACTGATGAGACGCCCGGACGATTCCCTGGCATATCGCCTCGGCATCCTGGCCGCGCTCTCGTGTGCGCCCATCCTCGCGGGGTGTGACCAGTTTTACAGTTTCTTCGGGACGGTGAATCGCGACTACCGGATCTCCTACCCGACCGGCATCATCATCGGTAAGGTCGTCGATCGGGCGGGTAAGCCGGTGAACGGGGCATCCGTCACGGATGGTGGGAACCTGGTCTACACCGGTGGTGAACAGACCGTCCTCCTCGAGACGGGAGCAAGCGGCTCCCTTGCACCGGGTGAGTACTACCTCGACAAGGTTCCCAGCGATCGCGTGGTGAGCCTGAGGGCAAGCTTCGACGGGATCAACTCACCCACCGTCCAGACGGTCATCCCCGCCTTCGATCCCACCAAGGCCGTCAGCACGGAAGCCGGGTCACGCAATGCGCCCTATCGCGTCTCGCTGGATCTCGTGCTGCCGATCGATGCCCCGGTGGACTCGGCTGATACGCTCGATTCCGATGGCGTATTCGATTCCGCACAGATCAAGCCTCTGACCACCATCCAGGTGGCCACGAGTTCCACGGGCCTGGTGTACACGCCGGCATCCGAGGTCCTCCTCGCGTTGCATCGTCCGCCCGGAGCCTCCACCTCGCTGACGGTTCGCAACGTCCAGCTCAGATACCTCAACGATCGCGATGCCCCTATCAACGAGGCCGATCTCGGCTTCGACCCGATCGTCTCGAGAAGCCTCGGTACGCCCGTCACCTTCCTTCCCGGCACGAAGATCAAATCGGGGCCCGTGGTACTGGCGTCCGTTCCCGTGGCCGTTTCGACCACGGCCTTCCAGAATTTCCTGATCAACGGGTCGGGTCTGGCCCGGGTCGAGATCAAGCTCCGGGTCGGCGCGTCCGCAAACTTCGTGCAGGATCGCACCAACGGTGGGGACTATCGGGCGCTCGTAGACATCCGGCTGAAGCGCTAGAAAGCGGCCACGTTGTAGTCAAACGTGGCCTGGAAGGGCTGCAGGCCTCGCGGAGGACGCAACGTCAGGGCCAGTCCCAGGCAATTGACGCCGTACTCGACCCGGAACGCCAGATCGCCCAGCGTGAAGGGGGCATCCGCCGAGGTCCACACGCTCGGTCTGGCCCACCAGGCCAGGACCCCGGTGGACCAGGGACCCCAGACATGCAGCCGCACATCCGTCAGAACGCGGTCAATGCTGGATGCCCGGTCATGGACGAACGGCGTTCCCGTCACCCCCGCATCGCCGGTCACGAATACGGGCTGGGACTCCAGCATGAGCCTGAACCGGAGCAGATCCTCCCAGGCCCAGGCCCCCTGTACCCCCATCGAGAGGACGCTCTGGCTGCTTCCGAGCAAAGTGGGGGTGGGGCGTCCCTGGAGTTGCAAGGCACCGTAAGCCGTGGACGACGCGTTGCCGTAAGGCTGAACCACCCAGCCACCGGGTGCCTGCCAGGCGGGCATCCCGAGCCCCAGCCCCCCCTGGACCAGCACGGCGCCGTTCCCGATCATCTCCTCGATCAGATAGCCTGCGCGCAGGGCGGGCGAAAGACTCCACCCACCGGACGCGAGCCCCTGCCAGTTCAGCTGGACCTCGGGAACCTTGTGAACGGGAAAACCGCTCGGGTCGACCTGATACTCGAGGTCGTTCCGGCGGCCAAGATCCACCCGGTACCCCAGATTGACGGTGGACTGAAGGGGGCCGCTGGCAGCGTTCCAGGAAGCGTTGACGTGCCCGCCGGCACGTCCCGCATCGACGGACCCGGTGGCCGGCGTGAGCCAGGGCCAGTACTGCGTGAAGTTCCCGTCGAGACGCCATTCTCCGAGATCACTCCGGAGTGCCTCGGACAGCCCGACGGCCACGCCGCGCCCCGACATGACGCGGATGGGAAGCTGGAACGGACGCTCACCCAGCTGGAAACCGAGCTTCCCGTCCAGCGTGACTCCCTGGACACCGTTGAAACCAAGCTCGAGATCCCGCGTTTTCAGGAGATCGTTCCCCTGGCGGGCACCTTCTCCGACGGTCGCCACCAGAAAGGGGAGTTTGAGGATGGGTACTCCCCCGACCACGACGGACACCCAGTCTCCACGGAAGTTCCACCGCTGCCGGGTTGGCGACCACTCGAAGCGCTCTCCGGAAAGCCAGTACCCGGGATCGACCTGCAGGCAAGGTGAGACCCGAGCATCCTCGCTGACCACGAGGTCCGGCGTGAGGTGCAGACGAAGCCCGCCGAGCCAGACCTGCTTCTCAACCAGGGCCTGCCATTCCGTCGCATCCGCGACGCGGCGCCGCAGATCGAAAGTCAGCCCCTTGCAACGCAGGTGATAATACCCCCGCTCGAGAGTGACGATGCCCTCCGCGCTTCCCTTTTGATCGCCTCGACGATACTCGAGGCGGTCGGCAGACAGCACGAACGCCCCGTACCGAGCCTTCACGTGCCCCACGGCCAGGATCGTCCCCGCCTCATCACTCTCCTCGAGATGTCGGCCTCGATACGCACCTGGAGCTCGTCCTGACCCTCGATCGGTTCATCGGGCAAGACGTCCGGGGGGTGAACCAGAGGCAGATGCCAATCGGGCGGAACGAGCGCCGGAAAGCCGGAGACTTCCCCTGATGCCGTCGCTTCCGCGGACCGGACCGGTGACTGCGGGCACGACTCGCAGGCCAAGGCAGGAAGGCCCAGAGGAACCGAGCCCATGGCCAGGGCCAAGCCGAAGGAGACGGCGAGGCGAGCCGTCACGATCGCCGCCCCCCGGGGCGAAGTCGGCGACGGGCTCGCTTCTCGAAGAACTCTCCGAGGGCGGGGATGAGGCTCCGGTCGGTCTCGAGGACCAGTTGATCGACCCCTGCCTCACGAAAGCGCCGACTCCTGAGGTCGTGATGACGGGTGGCTGCCTCCGCGTATCTGGCCCGCAACTTCGTGTCGTGCGTGTCGATGAGGCGGATGTGACCCGTCTCGGGGTCCTGAACCTCTAACCAACCCACGTCAGGCAACTCGCGATCGAGCGGGTCGAGGAGCGTGACGGCGATGAGATCCCGGTGAGGATGAAAGGCTCGTAGCGCCGAAAGCGTAGGGATCTCGAGAAAATCGGACACAAGAAATACGATCGCGTGCCGTGGCAGCAGGCGATGGAGGATCCGGACGTGGTCATCGACACGGGCGGAACCGCCATCCCGGCCCTTGACCAGCAGATCTCGGACCAGTCTCGAGGCGTGGTTGCGTCCCCTGGCAGGCGGCACGTAATGATGTCCGCTCTCGCCGAAGGTATAAAGGCCGACCCGATCGTGGTTCTGAACGGCCGAGAAGGCCACGGTGGCGCAAAACTCCGCCGCAAGATCCTGCTTCAGGCGCATCCGGGAACCGACCCGTAACGAGGCCGAGGTATCGACCGCGACGATGACCGTGAGTTCCCGCTCCTCGACGAATTGCTTGACGAAAAGTCGATCGAGACGAGCCGTGACGTTCCAGTCGATCTGGCGAACGTCGTCCCCTTCCTGGTATTCACGCACCTCGTGAAAATCGATTCCCTGCCCCTTGAAGACGCTATGCCACGCCCCCCCGAAGCGTCCACGGGCAAGCCGCGAGGAGCGCAACTCGACGCGTCTAACCCGGTGGGCCAGCTCGGCGGCCTCGAGTGTCATCAGGGAACCTTGACTCCAGCCAGGACCTTCCGGATGACATCCTCGACCGAGACGTCCTGGGCCTCGGCCTCGTATGAGAGGAGAATGCGATGCCGGAGCACGTCAGGGGCGATCGCCTTGACATCCTCGGGTAAGACGTAGGTCCGCTTCTTGAGGAAGGCATGAGCCCGCGCACCGAGGGTCAGATGGATGCTGGCGCGAGGACTGGCGCCGAACGACACCAGATCGGTCAGCGATTCAAGCCCATGCTCCCGGGGCGACCGGGTGGCGTGCACGAGATCGACGACGTAGCGCTTGATCTTGTCCGAGACGTGGACCCATTCGAGACTGGCCCGCGCCTGCGCAATCAGATCGAGGTCACCCTGACGCTGCAACTCGATCCGGGCAG
Source organism: Candidatus Sericytochromatia bacterium (assembly GCA_040382575.1). Lineage (GTDB taxonomy): Bacteria > Cyanobacteriota > Sericytochromatia > S15B-MN24 > UBA4093 > JAYKJE01. Next base: position 32,227 of record JBEIFE010000001.1, on the reverse strand, counting down.
GGCGGGTCATGCGTTCGACGATCTCGAGCTCTTCCTGACGGGTCGGATATCCGACCTTGACCTTGAGCATGAAACGATCGAGCTGGGCCTCGGGCAGGGGATACGTGCCCTCGTTGTCAATGGGATTCTGGGTGGCCAGCACGAGAAAAGGATGCGGCAGTTCCATCGTCTCGCCACCGAAGGTGACCTGGCGCTCCTGCATGGCCTCGAGCAGGGCACTCTGGACCTTGGCCGGCGCGCGGTTGATCTCGTCGGCCAGGAGCAGGTTCGTGAACACCGGACCGCGCTTGGTCTGGAAGCGCCCCTTGCGGGCATCGTAGATCGATGTGCCCAGGATGTCGGCAGGTAGCAGGTCGGGCGTGAACTGGATCCTGGCGAAATCAGCCTGCAGGACCTGGGCGAGCGTCTGGATGGAGAGCGTCTTGGCCAGCCCCGGCACACCTTCGAGCAGGACATGACCGTCGGCGAGAAGCGCGACGAGGAGGCGGTCGAGCAGGTGCCCCTGCCCCACGATGACCCGTCGGACCTCGCTCAGGATGAGCGCGAAGCGCTCAGAGAGCACGCGGACGCGCTCGCTGGCCTCCAGGGCCAAATCTTCGGAGACGACTTCCGGTTCTAGCGGCATGCCCTGGAGTCTAGCCCACGATTCCCCCCGTATACAAGCACGAGCCAGAAGAGACGCAAGTTTCGGGAGTGGATCATCTATAAAAGGTTAGCGTACAATTAAGAAACGTTTAAACCACCACCGTTCCAGGAGGTCCCGATGAAGCGTCTCCGTTCCGCTCTACGCACGTCCCTGTCTCTCGGCCTCACGCTCGCGACACTTGCGGGGTGCGGCATGGTGAGCCCAGCGCGCAACCTGACCTACTCGGCGACCGAGGTCTCGCGTGCGAAGGCCCGCATGGAGGCCTCCCCGACCGGCCTGGTTCCCGTCGTCCTTTACGAGAAGGATCCGCGCAAACTGGGTGAACTCGTCTCGGCCGGTCTGGATGTGTGGGGAACCGACGGCACCCGTGTGAAGGGCGCCGTGACCCGTGAAGCGCTCGCCAGGATCGAGGCGATGCGCCTGCGCATCGAAAATCTCCCCGAGACCCAGAACACCTTCGACAAGGGCTACAAGACCGTCGCCCAGATGGAAGCCGACCTCCGCGACCTGGCAGCTCGCTTCCCCCAGCTGGCACGCCTCGAGGACTTCGGTGACTCCTGGCTGAAGCGGCAGGGCAAGGACGGGCATGACCTCTGGGTCTTGAAGATCGGCAAGGGCGACCTCGCGACCAAGCCCGCCGTCATCTACTTGGGCAACCACCACGCCCGCGAACTCGTGACACCCGAGATTGTGCTGAACCTCGCCCATCTGCTCCTCGAGCAGTATGGCCAGGACCCCGAGATCACCAGCTACGTCGACAACCGCGCCATCTACCTGGTACCGACGGTCAACCCCGACGGCCACCTCCTGGCCGAGAAGGGCGCCGACCAGCGCAAGAACGTCAACAACATCACGGGTGGCAAGCGACGCATCGGCGTGGATCTCAACCGCAATTACGGATTCAAGTGGGGCCTGCCCGGCGCGAGCGATGCCCCCGAGGCTGACACGTTCCGGGGAACCGAGGCGTTCTCCGAGCCCGAGACCCAGGCCGTGCGCGACCTGGTCGCAAGCCGGAAGTTCACCTTCCTGATGACCTATCACTCGTTCAGTAACCTGATCCTCTGGCCCTGGGGTCACACGGCGGACGAACCGCGAGATGCGCGCCTCCCGGCGATCGGTCGCAAGCTGGCCACCTTCAACAAGTACACGCCGCAGCAGTCCAAGGATCTGTACTTCACCTCCGGTGACACCACCGACTGGGCCTTCGGGACCTTCGGAACGCTGGCCTACACGACCGAGGTCGGTTCCTGGGGAGACAATTTCGATCCCCCCTTCTCGCGGATGGGCAAGTTCTGGAACGAGAACCGCCCTGGCGCGCTCTACCTGCTCAAGGTCGCGGACGAGCCGGCGGCGGTCTTCGGTCCCGAGGTTCGCTCGGCCCAGACTCGCGACGGACAGCTCGAGGTACAGGTGCCAGCCGGTGTCCAGCGAGTCGAGGCCTTCACCGGACGTGTGGGGCAGGCGGGAACGGGCATGACCGTGCAGGTTCAGGGCCAGGTGGCACGCCTCGCTCTGCCCCCGGCGGCGCTCTCGGGTCGTCAGGTCCTGCAGGTGCGCGCCCTGGGTCAGGATGGGCGCTGGGGCGCTCCCGTGGCGGTCTGGAGTCGCTGAGCCGACCAGATTCTCTCTGCGTGGCGCCGGCATGTCCGGCGCCACGATCGTTCGGGGGAACGATAGCGACCCGCTGGCCTGCAAACCTGTCCGATAAGGATGATCAGGGTCACATCCTGCGCTTGACGGTTCCTGTACGGTGAGAAAACAGCGTTCACACGAAATGCCCGGGGAGGGGCACGATGCTCGAGACGTCCGTCCGGATCCGCATGGAAGACGCCCACCAAGATGGGGATTCTCTGGTGGCGATCGCCCGGGCTTACCTGGAATATGCCGCCCGTCTCCAGCGGGAGCAGGCCTCGGTCGTCTGAATCCGGCGGACTCGCTGCCAGGCTCCACCCATCACACATTTCACGAACCCCAAAAGCAGGTTTCACGGGATCTTGCACGAGATCCACGGCCTGGCCAGGAATAAAGATCTCGACACGCCCAGTGCTGGTTGCCCGAGGAGGCTGACGTGAGCGGGATTTCAGAATCCGGTGGTGTACCGCGTCTCCTGGGCGCTGTTCCTGCCGTCGCGAGTCCGAAGTCGGTTCCGGCACCGAGCACCGAAGTCCGTCTCATCGGTCCGCCCAGCTCAGATGTCCTGATCAGTGAAGCGCCCCGATCCGAGTTCCGGCTACTCGAGCCACCGAGTACAGGCGCTCGCCTGAGCGAACCGCCCCGCTCCGAGTACCGACTCATCGAAGCTCCCGCCTCCGAAGTCCGTCTCAGCGAACCACCGCGCTCCGAGTTCCGCCTCATCGGAGCACCCACCTCCGAGGTCACGCTCAGTGGCCCGCAGGCCCTGCCCGCCGCACCAGCGATCAGCACCGGGGAGGATCGAGTCCCGGTGATTGGCGGCGGCGCCCCCGAACGGAACAGCGTGAGCCAGCCCCCGGATGCCTCTGCCATCCATGATCATGGTCTGCCTTACTCCGGTTTCGACCGTTTGCAAGACGCCGTCAACGCCGCGCGGTACCCGGACGGTTCACCGCTGAGTGCGGCTCACAAGAAGGCCATCTATGACTATTACGGACTGGCTTCCGAGGGGCTTTCGGATGCCGGTGCCGATGCGATCGCAGACCAGCTTGCCATCCTCGTCCGTAACCGAAAGAGCCTGATGGGGTTGGAGGTGACTGGCAATGCCTACCGTCCGGATGCAGATGGAGCCATGGTCTTCGACCACTTGGCCAGTTTCATCCGCAGTCCCCTGAACGCTGCCTTCGAGAAAACGGGCAAACCCGAACTTGCCCGCCAGTTGCTGGAACGCATCACGTCTCCCGAGAAAACGCACCAGGGGCAAGAAACCCTGGACTGCACGCTGGCCACGCTCGAGAGCGAACTGGCCTTCACACGGCCTGCCGACTTCGCCCGGATCGCGGTTGGCCTGATCACGCGGGGTGAAGCGACCCTCGCCGATGGAACCTCGATGCCTCTGGCCACCTTCGACCCCGCCACGGCAGGGGGGCGCTCTCTGATTGACATGGCGGTTCAGAGCAGCATGGGGGCCCTGGCAGCCGGAACGACCCACTGGGACGGTCAGACGACCATCGGCCCGAAGACCAGCGAACTGCTCCACGAGAAGGTCCTGGGAGGCGACTGGTCGACCATCACGCCCCCCCAGGTCATCTCGTTCCTGCTGAGCCTGGCCGTCAACCCGGAGGCCGACGCCATCTTGAAGTCCATGGGGAAAGATATCGATGGTATTCCGAAGGTCACGATGCGCATGCCCGACGGATCGCTGCATGCCATGTTGCTCTATGAGGCTACCGGATTCGGTCAGGATGGTATCGGGCTCTGGGATCCCGTGGAGAGCAAATTGACCACGATGAACCCGATCGCGTTCGCCACGAACTTCGTCCGCGCCACCGTACCGGCCAAGTGGTTCGGGAGTTCGCTCGGGAATTTCGACGGTGAAGCCATGGACGGCGAAGGTGGCCTCACTCGCTCCGGAGCGCGACGCACCCTGGCCTGATCAGGCTTCAAGCAAGCGGCAGGGCCTCTCGACATGCCCGAGCCCTGGGCGAATCGAGCCCGGCGCGCCGAGCCTCATCCAGATAGGCACGCGCTGGGTCGGCGTGCCCACCGAGCAGGTAGATCCAGCCCAGCAGCGCCAGCGCCTCTGGCTGCCCCGGAATCTGGTCAAGCACGCGCCCCAGGATTCGCCGAGCCTCTTCCAGGAGGTTCCGCTGTCCGAGTAACCTGGCCAGGTTCAAAGCGCTCACGATGTCATCGGGAGAGCTGGCCAGAGCCTCGCGGAAGAGACGTTCTGCCTCCACCGCATCCCCCAGCCGCTCCGTGAGGACGGCCAGGTTGACCAGGGCCGGGATCATGCCGGGTTCCAGTCTGACGAGCTCCAGATAGGCGGCACGAGCACCCTCGAAATCGCCGGTCCGCTCGAGCATGGCCGCCAAAGCGAGACGTGCCGCGGAGCGCTGCGGTTCCTGCTGAACGACGGCCTGCAACTCGTAGAGAGCTTCCGGGAGGAAGCCCGCTTCCTGGAGGGCGAGAGCCAGGAGAAAGCGTACTCCCGACTGATCGGGATCGAGTCGGAGAACCTCGGAAAGGGACTGGAGAGCAAGTTCCAGGTGTCCCCCCCGAACGAGGACATGGGCAAGGAGACGCTGTAGATCGACCGATGAGGGAGCCGAATAGATCCCTTGCCGGATGATCCGGGCTGCCTCGTCAAGGCGTCCCGCCTGGAGTTCCTGCTCGACCCGGAGCTTGACCGTCTTGATGTTCACGGCTGGACCCTTTCGAGTGCGGCCAGGAAATCTCGCCAGTTCTGGAATCCTGCCACGAGTTCGAGCGCCCCGTCTGCATCGATCTGCAGGCCCAGAGCCTGGAGCAAGCAGGCCAGAAGAGGCTCCGGGATCCGGGCACGAAAAGCGCTGGTGGCGGGCATCCGGGTCAATAGTCGCACATGCCGCCCTCGCGCCCCCGACTCCATCAGTTCGAGCCATTTGCGAAAAGTGGCGCCGAAGCTGGCACGTTCACGCTGGGGGACCTCGCCAAGGATCGTCTCACCCATCAGGGCCTCCAGCCATACGAGAGAGAATGCCGTCCGGTCATCCGCCTGGAGATACGGGTTATAGACCGGAGTGGTCAGCAGGCTCCGGCTGCCGGGCGGACGTCCCTCGGCCGCGGCGCAGGCCGGATCGATCAGACGAACGGCACCGGTGGCCTCGAAGAAGATGTGATCGGGCTTGAGATCCCCGTGGAACGGAAGCCTTCCGTCCAGATGGCGCTGCGCGAGCTCCCCCGCGAGACGGAGCATCCAGGACCCCGGAATGGCTTCCCCTCTGGAGAGCCGCGCACGCAGATCGTCACGCCCCAGATCCTCGTAGAGCGCATAGGATCGATCTCCCACCCGACCGGAGGCCCAAACCTGCGGGAAGATCGGATCCCGGAGCCCCCCGACGAGCATCGCCTCGCGCTCCAGCACCTCATTAGCGGACAGGGAACCGGGTCCCATCCCGCCCGTATGAAAGGCGACGGCCTGAGCGAAACGCTCGGCGATCGTGGCCTCACCGCAGGCATCCGGTACCGCTCGCTTGGCCAGCTTGAAAATGGCGGGCCCCTCCGGAGACTGAACCCGGTAGGCACGGGCCATGCCCCCTTCCCCGGCGATCCCGAGAATCTCGAACCCTTCGAGGCGATCGCCCACGGCCAGACGGGTGATCGTCGTTCGTGCATTCATGCCAGGTCTCCCCGGGGCGGATTGGGATGGTAATAACGCTGAGTCCACGGATGCTGCAGGTCCGCGAAGGCCTGAGATGCCGGCCTGGCCAGATCCACGGCAAGGCGCATGTCCGGCAACTCGACCAGGTTCCAGGCATGGGGGGATGGGCAAAACGTTCCCGCATCCCCGCGCACCATGACGGAGCTCAACCCGACCTCCTCGGCAAGAACCTGGAACAGCAAGGTGCGGTGCCTGACGATCCCACCACCGAAAATCCGCGGCACGTCGCCGATCAACAAGGGCTGCTGGCGCAAGCGAGCAGCCGCGAGGGCGACTCGCTCCTCGACGCGCGAAATGGGCCCCCCCATCTGTTCATGGACATATCTGGCGAGTTCCTGGAGCCGCTGGACGGGCTCGAGCGACTCCAGCGTGGCCTGGACCCGATGGATATGCTGACGCAGCGAGACGTCGCAAGCGCGATCGACCACCAGCACTTCCCGTTGCGTCGCCACCGGCCAGTAATCGGTATCGAGTGCGGCATGGCGCCCACCATCCGCGAAGCCATCCCAGACATAGCCCTCGAGCAGGTGATCCCGCGCATAGGCCAGTCTCTGCCCTCTCGCCTCCGGAGAGGGAAAACGGAAAGGGGGTTCACCCTCGCCCAGGATCCGCTCCCGGTTCATCCGCAAGACGACCTCGAGGGTCTCGACCCTCGAACCGTGAAGGACATGGACCACCTCGACACCGTCGCGGGTTGCGCTGACCAGCAGCCAGCCGTCCGCGACCTTGCCTTCCACCTCCAGGCGCAGGGTCATGCCGATGGGAAGCAATTCGGGGTTCCAGATGAGCGCCATCTCCAGACGCAGACGCTTCTGCAACATCCCGTGGGCGCCCTCGCGCTGGAGGTGGAGCTGACTTCCCTCCTGACGGACGAGCGTCCAGCCGGGCTCGAGATTCCCCTCGCTGCGATAGATGCGCAGATCCGTTCCGACAGCGACCGAGAGGGGCTGGGGACGCGGAGCCTCGGGGGTCTGCAAGGGAACGCATCCCCACAGGGAAGCGATGAAAGGCGCCAGATGGGAGGCCAGGATCTGCTTGCGCCCGACTCCCCCCTTCTCGACGAGCAAACGGTCATCCTGGGTGGCCAGGACGACCCAGCCCTCTTCGGCCTCACCCGAACTGCGAGGCACCCGCACGATCGCCCCGGGAAGGATGAGTGACGCATTCTGCGCCAGGAGCTGGTCGACGGGGATTCGCTTGTGAACGGGGCCCGCGGGAGTGAGCTTGAAAGCCAGAGCCGTACCCTGCGAAGAAGGACCGAGCAAGATCCAGTCCTGCTCGACTTCTCCGGTCGACCGCGTGATGCGGACCGGCAGGTATCGCGGCAAGTCGTATCGCCTCACGATGGTCGTGGGACGAGGAACCGAACCGATACCACTAGCGACATGGAGGTCTGGCGATGCGCCCCCCGATCGCGCACCGGCCTCGTGGCGCGTCAAGAGTCCCGTCATCGATGGCAGGTCGCCGTCAATCTGGACTCCGAAGACGGAGAAGATGCGTCCCTCCAGGACATCTTGCCGATATCGATCGAAATGCAAGGTGTCCAGCCTGGCCCACCAGGTATCGAGGGGGGCCAGGATCTCCTCGACACGGTCTCGTCCGAGGGCGACACCGTGCGACAGGGTTTCAAAACGAACGGGGCCGACCGGAGCCGGGATATGCGCCATGACACCACCTGAGAACCGCCCGGTGACTGGATCTTCATATACCGCAAGCAGCCCGCCTCTAACGAAAACAGCGCCTGCATCGTATGATCCAGAGGCCGGGAGGCGAACCGCATGACACTCTTGGAACGACTGACCACCATCGGACGAGGCTTGCGCCTCCGTTGCCCCCGTTGCGGTGTGGGGCCGACCCACCGTCACCTGCTCCGGGCTCTCCCGGCATGCGAAAACTGCGCGCTGAGTTTCGTGCTGGAAGAAGGCGAATTCACCGGCGGAGTGTACATCTGCTATGGCGTCACCGCGGTGATCTTCATTCCCGGGTTGATCGTGACGGAAGGCATCCTGGAATTGGGCGTGACCCCGCAGTTGATCGGATGGATCAGCTTCGCGATCGCCTTTCCCCTGATCTTTCAGCGGCACGCCACGGGTGCCTTCATGGCGCTTCTCTACAGTACGGGCGCCCTCCAGGACACGCCTCAGGCGATGGAGCGGGAGACGCTTTCGCGAAAAAGCCCCCCCGCCCCCTGATACCTCAGACCGGGCTGGCCACCCGGGCGATCGCCGCCTCGAGACGCGCGACGACCAGTTCCCGCCCGATCAGATAGGCCGTCTCGAACATCCCGGGGCTGACGTGGCTACCCGTGAGCGCCACCCGTGCAGGCTGGATGATGGCCGCCAGCTTGACCTCACGCTCGGCCGCCAGGCCGCGAAATACGGCCTCGATCCCCTCGGGCGACCAGTCTGCGACTTCGGCGAGACGCTCCTTGAGGCTCTCGAGAGCCGGAACGGCCGCGACATTCAGGAACTTCGCCACCGACTCGGGCAGGTAGACCAGTTCGGGAATCTCGAAGCAGAAGGCCGAGGCCTCGACGAGTTCGAGCAACGTCTGCGTCCGCTCCTGGAGCAACTTCACGACGCCGACCTGCCACTCGTCCGTGTGACGGGCCCCCAGCCATCCGCGGTCCGCCCAGCGCTGACGGCACCACCCGACCATCTCTTCGGCGGGTGTCTGCCGCATCCAGACCCCGTTGAGCCACTTCAGCTTCGTCGGGTCGAACACGGCCGCCGTGTCATTGACACCCTCGACGCTGAACTTCGAGACGAGATCCTCCATGCTGAAGACCTCATCATCCCCGTGGGCCCAGCCCAGACGCGCCAGGTAGTTGCGCAGGCCCTGAGCGAGGTAGCCTTCTTCCTCGTAGGCCATGACCGAGGTCGCCCCGTGGCGTTTCGAGAGGCGCGAACGGTCCTGCCCGAGGATCATCGGGATATGCCCGAACCGCGGCAGCGAGTAGCCGAGCGCCTCGTAGATCATCATCTGCTTGGGCGTGTTGGAGAGATGGTCGTCCCCGCGCAGCACGTGCGTGATACCCATGAGCGCATCGTCCACGACGCAGGCGAAGTTATAGGTGGGACCACCATCGTTCTTGAGCAGGACAAAGTCATCGAGACCGGCATTCTGGAAGGTCACGGAGCCGTGGACGAGATCCTCGACGATGGTAGCCCCCTCGCCGGGGGTCTTGAAGCGCACGACGTGCGGTTCGCCCGCCTCCCGACGCCGACTCGCCTCGGCCGGATCGAGATCCCGGTAGGTGCCGGGATACCGGAAGACCTCGTTACGGGCGGCTGCCTGCTCGCGCAGAGCATCGAGTTCCTCCCGCGTGCAAAAGCAGGGATAGGCTTGCCCGGACGCGATCAGGCGCTCGGCGTGCTCCCGATACAGGGCGCCTCGCTCGGACTGCACGTAGGGAGCGTGAGGACCGCCCACGTCCGGCCCCTCGTCCCAGGTGAGACCCAGCCAGCGCATGCCCACGAGGATCGCCTCGAGGGACTCCTCGGTCGAGCGCGCGACATCGGTATCCTCGATGCGTAGAATGAACTGCCCTCCCGACTTCCGCGCAAGCAGCCAGTTGAAGAGAGCCGTACGAGCCCCTCCGACGTGCAGGTAACCGGTGGGACTGGGAGCAAAACGGACGCGCATCGACGAGACCTCGCTGGATGGACGGGAACACTTCATTTTAGCAGGGGGATGGGCCTCCAGGCGTCCCTTGCCGGGCGGCGCCGGACGGACGAGGATGTTTTCATGTCCAGATCGACACACGCCGACTCCCCCGACAGCCTGATGAATCCGCCCACCGAGGGACCTCCTTCATGGCTGGGCGCAGAGGTCAGGGCCTTTGACGGCAGCCTCGGACGACTGGTCGCTGTCCGGGAGGGTCAGTGGGTGGTCAAGCGAGGCGGCTACTTGCCCCGGAACGTGCTCATCCCGGTCGGTGTGGCGGCTTGCTGGGATGAAACGCATCGGCGCTGGGAACTGGATGTTGCCTTGATCGAGGCCCTGAGCTGGCCCGACCCCGGCCCTCGTGAACCCCTGTACCGGACTCTGGCGCGCCTGGTGACGGTTCCCATCTGGGGACCGGTAGCGGTGAGTCATCGCCTCTGGCAGCGACGTCGTCAACATTTTCTCGAGGAGATGGTCGGAGCCCTCAAACAGGGGGCGCAGACCGATGAGTCGGACAAGAGGGTAAGGGAGTGGGCGGTGGGGGACTCGAACCCGCGACATCCTCGGTGTAAACGAGGCGCTCTACCAGCTGAGCTAACCGCCCGTCGTTCTATGTTAGCACGCCGAGGTGCCGTTTCAGAGCATCGGTGAGAAGGTCAGCCAGCATCACCGAGACGGCATTCGGTCGGTTGTCGAAACACGGGATGACGACGAGATCGGGCGCGCCCAGTCGTGCGGCCAGGGCGAGGGCCGGATCGTTGGTGTCCATCAGGGCAATGGTCGGGATGCCCGCATTGATCGCGGCACCGGCATGACCGTGATCGGCCACGACGAGATCGACGGCGGTGGTCTGTCCTTCGAGCAGAGCTTCCATGGCACGGGTCCCGTGACCATGCAAGATACCGCAGGTATCGCTGGTGACGACCACGTCCCCGACCATGTCGAGTACCCAGTCGACGCCCACGGGGGCACCGACCGGTCCGGCCACCGGAATCGCCCCGAATCCGACCAGATGGTTGGCCAGTCGCTGATAGCAGGTCACGAGAGCCCCGGGATGGCCGGTCCCGAAAGCGATCCGGGGCGATCGCGTTCGCAGAACGCGTTCGAGCAAGGCCGCCGCCGCTCCGATCGCCTCGACGGTCCGATCCGGCGAGATGTAGCCCCCTTCCTCCCGGAATGCCGTCGCCCCCGTCTGACCGCAGGTTTCGGCCATCAGGGCCACGACGCCCTCTTCATCGAGCATCCCGAGTGCCAGCGCCTGATGGACGAGCCGGATGCCGAACGTGTAAAACGGAACACCTTCAAGGAGCTGTCGGACCGCTCGCATGTTGGCCTCACGGGAGTTCGGAACCTTCCCCGCCAGTCCGACCTGCTCGAGTGCTCGTCCCCATGTCGTCGGGTCCATCCGAGGCCTCCTCTCGTGGTTTCGATGGTCCTCTGTCATCACGCCGCCCCGCGACTGCTGCCAGATCCAGCATCTGCGTGGCCACCCAGCGGAGGAGGGGATTGGCCCTGATCCGCCCCCTGAGCCAGATCTGTCTGGCCCTTCTCTCCCGGCGCGACATCCGGTAAGCCTGCTCCATCCGGGACATCATCCCGACCAGGTCGAACGGATGGACGGGAAGTGCCCCGGGAGCCAGTTCCTGGTAAGCCCCTGCAGCCTCTGAAAGCAGGAGCACCCCGTCGCGACGATTCACGAGAGGGCCCTCCTTGGCCACGAGATTCATGCCGTCGGCGAGAGAGTTCACGAGGAGCAGATCATAGTGCCTGAGACAGGCCAGGGCCCGCTCGGGACTGTGGGTGTGAAACAGCCGGACGGGGGTACCCGGGAATCGCCGGTTGATGCGCGCGGCGAGTGCCTGGACCTGGGCCAGGTGGTCCCGGTAGAGACTCGCCCCCAGCCGGCAGGCGGGTAACACTCCCCAGAAGCGAACCTCGCGAGCCCGGGCAGGAACTCGCTCGAACCAGAGCTCCATGGCCCTGAGCGAGCGAAGCAGATTCTTGCTGGGGTCGACGCGCGCCACCTGGACCAGGGTATAGCCGGTCCCGAGGCCCTGCTGGACGAGTTCAGCCTCGAGGCGCCGGACCGTGGGACCTCGTGCTTCCCGGCACAGCGAGGCAGGATCCACCGAGATGGGGTAAGCGCGCACGCGCACGGTCCGATCCCCCCACTCGAGATCGCTTCCACCGGGGGGTCCGATGGCCCCGAGGAACTCCCGGGCGGCCTCCCGGAACTGTTCGGCGAACCTCGGGACATGAAAGCCAACGATGTCGCTCGCGAGCAGCCCCCCGATGATGGCGCGGCGGACGGATCCGGGCAACATCCGCCAGGCATCCACCGAAGGCCATGCGACGTGGGTGAAGTGAAGCAGCACGGCCTCCGGGAGCATCTCGCGCAGCAGACCAGGAAGCAGATAAAGATGGTAGTCGTGGATCCATATGACCGGCCTGCGGCCATCCCGCCGCGAGGCGTCCGTGATGACCCGGGCAAAGGCCATGTTGACCTCCCGGTAGGCCTCCCATGATCTCCAGGTCGCCGGATCGAAATCGGGGTGAACCGTCGCATGGGTGAGACCGTGCTGGAGAAACCACAGCAAGGAATTCGAAAAACCATCGTAGTAGTCCGAGAATCGCTCGCCGTCCACGGGAACGCTCAAGAGGCGCATGAGACGGCCAGGTGAGGCGAGCGGGGGTTCCGGCTCGGTGGGGCCGAGCCCGAGGCGCGAGGCGACCCATGTGACAGGAACAAGACCGGTCAAGGCCGACAGCGCCGTCACCAGGCCCCCCTGACCTCGCTTCGAACCCGCGCCATCTTCGTGGACCTCGACCGGGCCTCGGTTGGAGACCAGCACGAGATGACATCCCGCGAGTTCCTTCCTCCAGAGCGCCCTGACGACCTCGCGACACTCGCGCGTGATGCGGTCCAAGCAGCCCCCCGTTCCGGCTCGGCCCGAGCCCGCTGGACCCTAGCACCTCCCCGGCAGGGTCACAAGGCGCCCACCGTCTTTCCGGACTCAGCCGACACATCCGGTCCAGTTCGTCATTCCTCCGGATCGCCCGCGATGGCACGATCGGGCGCGCCCCCGGAAGCGTGACGCGAACCCGGTGAGCCCGGCACCGGGAGGAGGTCCTGTTGCGCATCGCCATGCTCGCCCCGCTGGTCCATCCCGTCCCCCCTCCCGGCTACGGCGGGACGGAACGCGTCGTGGACACGCTGGGACGTGCCTTGCAGGCCCTCGGTCACGAGGTCACTCTCTTCGCCGCGGGCGACTCCACGAGCGAGTTGCCCCTGCGTGCCTACGTGCCCGGGTCCATGGCCGAGCTGGCCAGGCGAGATCGCGAGGCCTACGAGCACCTCGAACGCCGTCACGTCGCCTGGGCCCTCGAACAGTCGTCCAACTACGACATCGTGCATGACCACACGAAGACGAGCGGGGTCCTGCTGGCTGGATGCTCGGCAGTCCCCGTGGTCACGACCCTCCATAACGACCTCACCCCGGGGCGCCGGGAGGTCTACGAGGGTCACCCGGGTCACGCCTTCGTCGCCCTTTCGCGGTTTCAGGCGATCCGGGCAGCTCCCCTCCGGATCGTCGAGGTGGTGCCGAATGGGCTCGACCTCGACGAGATCCCGGCGCCGGGAGCCCTGACGGGCCCCCGAAGGGGACCGCTGCTCTTTCTCGGCCGAATGTGCCCTGACAAGGGCCCCGATCTCGCGGTGGAGGTTGCACGACGCATGCGGTTGCCTCTCGTCCTGCTCGGCCAGGTCGATCCGGTACACGAGGCATGGTTCGACCAGTACCTGCGCCCGGCCATCGATGGACGCCGCATCCGCTGGCTGGGCGAAGTCGGAGGTCCACGCAAGTGGCGCTGGCTTGCACGGGCGCGATGCTTGCTGTTTCCCGTGCGCTGGCCTGAGCCCTTCGGGCTCGTGATGCTGGAAGCGATGGCCTGCGGAACCCCCGTGGTGGCTCTCGCCTCGGGCGCGGTCGGGGAGGTGGTGGCTCACGGGATCAGCGGATGGATCGCCAGGGATGTCCGGGGACTCGTGGCCGGTGTCACCCGCACCGCGACTCTTCCGGCCCGTGATTGTCGCGCATGGGTCGCATCGCGCTTCAGCGCCCATAGCATGGCTCTGGGCTACCTCGAGGCCTATCGAAAGGTACTTGCCGAAGCCCACTGACGGGACGAGGGCCCGTTGCAGCCCCGGACGGTCGAGGCTAGCCTCCGGCGAGATCGTCATCGACATCGATGGCGGAGGAGGCAATCGGATGCCCGACATGATCGAGGGCTCGCAGACCACACTCGAGATGGCCTGGCTGAGCGTGCTCAGTGAAACGATCGCCTGGCTGCCGCGTCTCCTGGGATGCTTGCTGCTCGTGGGAACGGGGTGGTTGCTGTCCGATCTGGTCGCCCGGATGACGGGCCGATTGCTGGACGCCATCCGCCTGGATGAGTGGATGACGAGAAGTGGCCTCGAGCGGGCGATCGCCCGCTCGAGCATGCGTCTGGAACCCCGGGATGTCCTCTCGGGGTTGATTCGCTGGGCCATGTTCCTGGTGTCGATCGTCGCGAGCGCGGAGATCCTGGGCGCCCCGGAGGTGGCTCGCACGCTGAATGACGTGGTGCGCATCTTGCCGAACGGCGCGGCCGCCATCCTGATGGTGATCCTGGGGATGGCGATGGCAGAGGCCGCTGGAAAAGCACTTCAACGGAAGGTGGGCCCTGGATACGCATTCCTGAGCCCCCTAGCGGTCCGGGGGATGGTGATCCTCGCGGTCCTCGCCGCTCTGTCCCAGGTCCACCTGGTACCGGTGCTGCTCCAGAGTCTGATGCTGGTGGTGCTGGGCGCCGCGGGTCTGGCAGGGGCGATCGCCTGTGGAACGGGGCTCGGCGGGAGTGTCGAAAGCCTCGTTCAGGGGCAGATCCTGCGTCAATCCTGCGAGGTCGGGGATATCCTGACCTGGACGACGCGTGAAGGTGAAAAAAAGGATGGGCGGATCGAATCGATCGATCCGCTCACCCTCAGCATCCGGACCGCGAACGGGACGGTGATCCTGCCCCACCGGATGCTGGCAGGGCAGGTCTTCGAGGTGAGAGCATCCCCCGCCAGGGCTCAGTCCGCGACGGGCTCGGCAGCGTCGGCATCCACGTCGGAAGCTGCGTCCGACTTCTTGCTCTCGAGATCGGTGACCACCGACGTCGCACGCGAGCTGGAGTCATCCTGACCGACAGCCACCCCGACTCCGGCCTGGGGATCGGAAGCCTCGAGCGTATTCTTGCCGGAGGCATCCCGCGAAAGGTTGACCGTGACCTTCGTTCCGTCGAATTTGGTGATGGTTCCTGTCCCCGTCATGGAGCCATCGGCCTCGTGGCGACGAACCCACAAGACGGTCCGCGTAGCGCCGTCCGACTTTCGGGTGACCACGGCACTGTAGGTCGAGTCGACCGAGCCATCCTCGTTGAAGACGCGCTCGAAGTCAGCCTTGAACGAGCCCTTGTCGAGTGATCGCGAGGCCTTGCCCTCGACCTTCAGGGGCGAGCCGTCACTGTCCAGGGTGCGCTTCACTTCATGCGTCTCGCTCCCCTTGCCGCGCGACACGGCACGCTTGCGCAGTTGCTCGCGCCCCTTCTGCCCGCCTCCGAGATCCGTCTGGACCTCACTATCCTGGTCGGGCCCGGGCTTGATGCGCCCCTTGAGGCGGTCGAGCTTGTCCATGCCCCGCTTCATGTTTTCGAGCCCCTGCTTGAACGCGGGCGGCTTGGGCGCACCGGGTTTCATGGGGACCCGCCCAGGAGCGCCCGCAGCCGAGGCTCCGATCTGTCCCGGCAACGCCTGGGTCGAATACGAGAGGCCTTCGATGGAATTGAAATCGAAGGTGGAGACGGTCTGGAGGTTGGCGATCAGATCCTGGGCGAGCTGGCTACCGGCCAGTTGCTTGGCCGACGAGAGCACCGAACCGAGGGAACCGCCGGGCGCACCGGCATCGCAACCCATCATCACGAGACCGAGAGCCAGAGTCGGGATCCAGCGCATGACACGGGGAACACGCATGGCATCACTCCTTTCATAGAGCTTCATATGGACTATAAACCCCTGATCGGACGCGATCATTCGCCAGGAGCCGTAGGCAATTTGGCGCATGACTCGGGTATGGGACATGCGGCCTCATCCCGGGGGGATCTTTGATGCCTGCAGAAACGGTTCCATCTATGCCGCGGATCATGCTCGCCCTCCTGGCAGCCCTGGGAGCGGGACTTCACGGGACAGCTCTCGCCGCTCCGATCAATCCCGATCGCCCTGATGAGGCGAACTCCAGTACCTGCATCCCGACAGGAAGCTTCCAGTTCGAGGGCGGAGCGACCTGGACCACCAGTGGCCCTCGCTATGACCTGACCTTACCCGTGCTCATGCGCTGGGGCCTCGCGACATCTCTCGAGGCCCGGGTAGAAACCTCGACGCAGACCTGGAGCACCGGCGGGAGTGGCCCTTCCTGGACCGTGGGTCCCGATCTCGCGGTGGGGGGCAAGTGGCAAACGTGGGAGGGGACGCTTCTCGGCACCGGGGTCGCGACGGGCCTGATCGGGATGCTGGCAGGAGGACGTGATTCAGGCCGGCTCGAGAGCGACGTCACGTTGGCCATGGACATCGATCTACCGGCCGACAGCGCATTGGGGCTCAATGCGCGCACCTCGCTCGGTCGGTCCGCGAACGCGACCCTGGCCTGCTCGCTGGGACACGACTGGACCGACACCACCTCGGGCTTCGTGGAATGGGTGACATCCGCCGAGGAAGGCCCCCCCGAGCATCTGCTGGACATCGGGATGAAGTGGCTCGCGGATCCGCTGACGATGTGGGACGTGATGCTCAGAACCCGGATCGGATCAGCCGGCGAGACGGACTGGTCACTCGGATTCGGCGGTTCGCACCGCTGGGACTAGCGCGGACGGGAACGGATCTGGAGACCGAGATCCGGTTCGTAGTTTCCGAAGCGTGCCCGGGTATCGTCGCGGCTGGCCCGGTGAGAGCCGGTGACGGCATCGAACAGGCCCTGCGCCGTGGTCGGCAATATCCTCACGGGACGCCCCAGCCCGGCCTCGACATCCGCGACACAAAGGTCGTCGAGGAAGACCTCCGTCCCCGCCTTGAGCATGATGTCCGGGATCCAGATCTCACCCGTTCCCTCGCGCAATCGCGGCTCGTCGATCAGGTCCTGGCCCGTGAGTAGACCCGTGACCGTGATGAGCTCTCCCCAGAAACGACTCGGGACATCGACGAGTTGCACGTCGCAACCCTCGACCCGTGCGAGATCGTCGAAAAGCGGAGCCACGATGTGGCGCGCAGCCTTGCCCGTGACCACCTGGGCCTGGACAGGGCGCGCAAGGGCGGCAGGCAGCTTGCGAGCGAGTTTCTTCCACTCCCAGCCCAGCAGGGCGCCGCCTCCGACCCCGTCCTGGACGTTCTCGAAGTCGCCATAATGCGAAGCTCGCGGAAGGGGCACCTCACCGAGCACGTAAAACTCATCCGAGAGCTGGACGATGGCCTCATCCCACTCGGACTTGAGCTGTTTCTGCCAGGGCTTGATCTGCTGGATGACGGCCCGGCACCAGGCCGGCGTGGGGGCATCGATATGTGGAAGGTCCAGGATCTCGCGAAAACGATTCAGCGCGACGGGCACGATGTTGATGCTGAGCAGGTCAGGGAGATAGCGCTCGGTCAGCTCGCGAATGGTCCGGTCGAGCTGCTCGCCATCGTTGATACCCGGCATCAGGACGATCTGCGCGTGAAACTGGAGTCCCGATCGCTGCATCCGGTCGAGCTGGTCGAAGAGCAAGCGACCGCGAGGTTGCTGGAGGATCCGCGCCCGCAGCTCGGGATCCGTCGCATGCACCGAGACGTAGAGAGGCGAGAGGCGCAAACGCTCGATGCGTTGCCACTCGCGCTCGGGGATGTTGGTCAAGGTGATGAAGTTACCCTGCAGGAACGACAGGCGGTAATCGTCGTCCATGATGTACAGGGATTCGCGCATGCCCTCGGGCTGCTGCAAGATGAAGCAGAAATTGCAGCGATTCGCGCAGACGCGGATGTGGTCGAAGACCGCGTCCTGGAAGGACAGCCCGAGGTCGGCATCGATGTCCTTCTGGACGAGGCAGCGGTGGAGCTCGCCTTCCCTCTGGAAGGCGAGCTCCAGCCGGTCGTCGGCCATCTGGTAGCGATAGTCGATCAGGTCCGTGAGCTCCAGTCCGTTGATGGAGATCAGCACATCCCCAGCGAGAAGCCCCGCCTGGTCGGCGAGGCTTCCGGGGATGACCTGAGTGACGATTCCGCCTCGGGCCACCGGGCGATTACTCCTCGGACCCCTCGTTGAGGTCACGGAGCGAGAGCGAGATTCGCTTCTCTTCAGGACGGAAGCGCTTGATGAGCGCGCGCACGGTCTGATCGACCGTCACGACGTCTTCAGGCTTGACCTGACGCTCGGACATCTCGGCAGTGGGCAGCAGGGCCTCGACGCCAGGGACGATCTCGACGAACGCACCGAAGCTCGCGAGCTTCGTGACGCGACCGTTGATGACCTGACCCTCGGAGAAGCCGCTGAGCGTGGTCCAGGGATCTTCCTTGAGCTGCTTGAGCGACAGGGAGATCTTGTGAGCCTCGCGGTCGACCTTGAGGACCTTGAGCGTGAGCTCGTCGCCAATGGCCAGCTCGTCATCCGGCTTCTTGATCCGCTCCCACGAGATCTCGGAGATGGGCAGGAGGCCGTCGATTCCGCCGAGGTCGATGAACGCGCCGAAGTCGGCAATGCGCACGACCTTGCCGGTGACGATCTGACCGACCTCGAGGTTGGCCAGGATCTCGGCCCGCTTGAGGCCCTTCTCCTGCTGGAGCGCCTGACGGTGCGAGAGGATCAGCTTGTTGCGCCGCTGATCGACCTCGATGATCTTGAGCTGCAGCTCTTCGCCGACGAGTTCCTCGTGCTGGCCCTTGGTGCGCAGCTGCGAGGCGGGGACGAAGCCACGGAGCTTGTAGGCATCGACGATCACGCCGCCCTTGACGACACCCGTGACGCGGGCGCCGATGATGCGCTCGTTCTCGTAGTCATCGATGGCAAGCTTCCAGCCGCGGGCCTGGTCGACACGACGCTTCGAGAGCGAGATGCCTTCTTCGTCATCGATGCGGATGACGAATACTTCGAGCTCGTCACCAGGCTTGACCACCTGGCGTGCGTCCTGCACCGGAATGGCCGACAACTCCTTGCGAGAGATGGTGCCTTCCGTCTTGCCCCCCACATCGACCAGGACTTCGTCCCGCTCGACCGAGACGACGTACCCGTTGATGATGTCGCCCGGCTGGACGTCACGGAACGTGCTCTCGTAGTTGGGCACTTCCACGTCGGGTTCGATCGTGGCAAACTGACC
This sequence comes from Candidatus Sericytochromatia bacterium, assembly GCA_040382575.1. Classification (GTDB taxonomy): domain Bacteria; phylum Cyanobacteriota; class Sericytochromatia; order S15B-MN24; family UBA4093; genus JAYKJE01. The sequence continues at coordinate 13,166 of JBEIFE010000001.1, read as the reverse complement.
CGCTTGCGTCATGAAATAAATCCCCTAATCACCTGCACCTGTCCGACCAGGAACGAGACCTCGCAAGGCGTGACCTGCAAACCTGAAACCGGATTTAAAATCGTATCATTCGATCGGATGGGATGGCAAGCGAGCCGGGGGAGCGCCCGAACCCGGCAGACAAGGGATTCATCAGAAGAGGAACCAGGGCCTGAGAGCCTCCTCGAAACCCGGATAGGACGTCTGCACGCATGCGACATCCTCGATCCGGACCGGTCGATCCGCAACCAGACCGGCGATCGCCGACATCATGGCGATCCGGTGATCTCCGTGGCTGCTCGCTTGTCCCCCGGTCAGAACCGATACACCCTCGATCTCGAGACCATCAGTCGTTTCAGCGATGCGCGCCCCGAGAGCCCCGAGCTCCCGGGCGACGGTATGCAGACGATCGGACTCCTTGGCCCGGAGATCCGCCGCATCCCGGACGATGGTCCGCCCCTCGGCACAGGCAGCCGCCAGGGCGAGTACCGGGATCTCGTCCAGCAAACGGGGGACGAGATCCCCGGCGATCGTCGTTCCCTTGAGCCGCGCCGAACGGACCCGCAGGTCGCCGACAGGCTCACCGCTCACCTCGAGCTCCCCTGAAACCGTGATATCCGCCCCCATCGCCCGCAGCACGTCCAGGGCTCCGGTACGCGTCGGATTCAGCCCGACGCCGCGGAGAACGCAATCCGATCCGGGTACGAGCGTCGCCGCGACGATCCAGAACATCGCACTGGAGAGGTCCCCCGGCACCGTGACCAGCCCGCCCTGAAGGTCTGCGCCGCCAGACACGACCCACGTCTGTCCCTCGCGCCACAGAGGTGCGCCCATCAACCTCAGCATGCGCTCGGTATGGTCGCGGCTGACCACCGGTTCGAGCACCCGGGTTTCGCCTCGCGCGTGCAAGCCCGCGAGCAAGAGGGCACTTTTGACCTGAGCACTGGCCACGGGAGCGAGATGCGCGACCCCGCGAAGCTCTCCCCCCTCGATGACGATCGGCGCCAGGCGACCGTGCTTGCGGCCCGTGATCCGGGCGCCCATGGCGCGCAACGGTTCGACGATGCGGGCCATGGGCCGCCCGCGCAGCGAGGCGTCGCCCGAGACGACATGGAGCCCCGGCACCCCCACCAGCAACCCCGAGATCAGGCGCATCGTGGTGCCGGAATTCCCGCAGTCGAGTACGTCACCCGCCTCTTGCCACGCCTCGAGCCCACGCCCCTCGACCCGCCAGTCCGGCCCGTCGACGTAAACGGACACCCCGAGTGCCTCGAGAGCCGATCGGGTCGCCAGACAATCGGCGCCTGCCAGACCGTTGACGATGCGGGTGCACCCCCGGGCGATCGCCCCCAGGAGCAACGCCCTGTGCGTGATGGACTTGTCGGGAGGCACGTCGAACGTGCCCGTGAGCGCATGCCCGCGGGCGACGATCCAGCTCAGGACATCAGATCTTCGCGCCACTTGCCCACGCTCTCGAACATCGACTCGAGACCGACCGAGATCTCGCTCTGGAGCATGATCTCGAACTGGGAGAGTTGATAGCGCATCGCCACGATGGCATGCAGCAACGCGTCCCGGTTGGCGATGCAGATGTCACGACCGAGAATGGGATTGGACATCGCAAGCCGGGTGGTATCCCGGAAACCCGCCGCGGCAACCTTGCGCAGGTCCGGGATTTCTTTCATCGAGCCCTGGGCGACGCGCGCGACGGCAGTCGCCATCAGGAAGGGCAGATGCGACGTGTAGGCCACGGCCAGGTCATGTGCGGCCGGTTCCATCTCCACCCACTGAGCGCCGAGCGAGGCAAACCACCGACGGAACGTGGTCATGGCCTTGCGCTCGGCATCGCGTTCGGGAGTCCAGACGTAGGTACACCCTTTGAAGAGATCGACCGAGGCATGGGCCAGACCACGATGCTCGGAGCCGGCCATCGGATGTCCCCCGACGAAGCGCCCCTGTGGGAGCACCTGGGCAGCCACCTTGCAGATCTGGCCCTTGACGGAGCCCACATCCGTGATGAGGGCCTTCGCCGGAGCCTGGCGAGCCACCTCCCGGAGCACGTCGGAAAGACGGCCCAGAGGCACGGCGAGGACGACCCCATCGGCCTTCTTCAGGGCCGTGGCCAGGTCCACGGTCGCCTCGATCCCGAGCGCACGTGCCTCTTCGACGACGGCGGGGACGTTATCCACCCCCACGACGTCATGTGTTTCACGCAAGGCGAGGGCCAGCGACCCACCGATGGATCCCAGCCCCACGATGCAGATGCGCGCCATCACTCCTCCGTCCATGCCCGGCAACTTGCACGAGCTCCTTCATTCATTCTAGCGCAGGGCGTGAGGCCGGAGAAAACCCAGAGGCGGACCGTCACGGATCATGATTTTAAAATAACATATAATGTGCTATCATGTATTCATGACGATCTGGAGAAAATGGGGTTCGCGATTCCTGCTCCCGCCCGATCCAGGGCGGCTCTGGCGCGATCGCCTCCTGAGCACCCTGTACACCTCGGGCTGTGGCGTCTGCCGCGTACCGGAAGCGGGCCCCCTGTGCCCCGAATGTCGGCGCGGCCTCTGGCGCGAGACCCGCCGAGCCGTGGGGGAGGAGGCTCCGGTTCCGGGTAGCCCGATCCGTGGCTGGAGCCTCGGACTCTACCGGGGGCGTCTCCGCCGGGCGATCCGGGCCCTCAAGTTCGAGGGAGGCCTCGAACTCGCCCACGTGCTCGGCCACCGGCTGAGCGAGGCCGTACCGGACGAGCTGCTGCCACCAGGAGCGACCATCGTGCCCGTCCCCATGCACCCCCTCCGTCGTCGCGAACGAGGCTTCGACCACGTTGCCCCGCTGGCCTGGTATCTGGCCAGGACGCGTGGCCTCATGCCCTCGATGCGGCTACTCGAACGAATCCGACTTGCCCCGCCCTCCCACCTCCAGGGAAAGGAAAGCCGACGTTCTCGAGCCGAAGGGGCCTTTCGCCTCACGCCTGGAACCCGGCCACCGCGGGCGGTCGTTCTGGTCGACGACGTCTGGACGACGGGAGCCACGGCACGAGCGGTTCTCGAGACGTTACAGCATGCGGGGGTCGAGCAACTGACCTTCGTGGCGCTGGCGCGAGCCCTGCCCGGTCGCCTAGAATGACGCCATGTTGAATCTCGATCTGACTGGCAAGAAGGCCCTCGTGGCAGGGGTAGCGGACGACGCGGGCTATGGCTTCGCGATCGCCCGGGCGCTGGCGTCAGCCGGTGCCGAAGTCTCGGTGGCCTGCTGGCCTCCGGCCCTGGGTATCTTCACGAAGCTCCTGGAGCGTGGCAAGCTCGACGAATCTCGCAAGCTCCCGGACGGAAACCTCTTCACGTTCAAGGACGTGCTGCCGCTCGATGCCAGCTTCGACACCTGGGACGACGTACCCGAGAGCGTCCGAGAGGACCGTCGCTACCGCGAGCACGGGGACTTCACGCTCCAGGGTCTGGCCAACCGGCTGGCAGGAGAGGCCGACGAACCCGTCCTCGACCTCGTGGTCCACAGCCTGGCCAACGGCCCCGAGGTCAAGAAGCCTCTCCTCGAGACCTCACGTGCCGGCTACCAGGTGGCCATCGGCGTGAGTGCTTACTCGTGGGTCTCGATGCTCCAGCGCTTCGGACCGCTCGTCCGGCCGGGCGGGGCGTTCGTCTCCCTGAGCTACCTGGCAGCCGAGCGCGTCATCCCCGGATACGGCGGCGGGATGAGCTCGGCCAAGGCCGCCCTGGAGAGTGACACTCGCGTGCTCGCCTACGAGGCCGGCCGGCGCTGGGGGCACCGGGTGAACGCCATCTCGGCGGGCCCGCTGGCCTCGCGGGCCGCCTCGGCGATCGGCATCATCGAGGATATGATCGACCACGCGGCGTCCCAGTCGCCGCTCACGACGCCGCTGACGGCCGACGACGTCGCCCATGCGGCCGCCTTCCTTTGCAGTCCACTGGCAGCTGGTATCACGGGCGAGGTCCTGCACGTGGACCGCGGGTACCATGTGATGGGTGCGCCCGTCCCTCTGACCTGAGCGGTCCCTGACACCAGGGGCCGTGCGGGCGATCGCCGCAGCCCCGCCGGTTCATCGCGCGGCGGCGACGATCGCCTCGATCCGCCCCGCATCCAGGTCGTCGCGCTCGCCGAGCGGCAAGATCCCCCGGGCGACGAGCTTGCGCACGACCTCGGCCGAAGGATCGTCCACGATGCCGTAGGCCGACAGCCGCGTCGGCACCCCGACGGACTCGAAGAAGGCGCGGGTGCCGGCGATCGCCGCCTCGATGCGGTCTTCCTCGGTACCGTCACGGATGCCCAGTACCCGCTCGGCATATTGCAGGAGCTTGGCCCTTTTGCCCTCACGCTGGGCCTCCATGACGGCGGGCAGGATGACGGCGAGCGTCTGGCCATGATCGAGGCCGTGCAGAACCGTGAGCTCGTGCCCGATGGCATGCGTGCTCCAGTCCTGGGGGACGCCCACCCCGACAAGGCCCTGGAGCGCGACGGTGCAGCACCACATGAACGAGGCCCGGGCCTCGTAGTCCGTGGGATCGGCCAGCGTCCGCGGGCCGACCTCGATGAGGGTCTGAAGGATGGCCTCGGCCATCCGGTCCTGCAGGTGGGCACCTACGGGATAGGTCAGATACTGCTCCATCACGTGGGTGTAGCCATCGACGATGCCGTTTCCGATCTGGCGAGGCGGCAACGTAAAAGTCGTCTCGGGGTCGAGGATAGAGAACCTCGGAAACAGCAATGCACTGAAAAATGCCAGCTTCTGCCGGGTGTCATCGCGCGAGACGACTCCGGCCCGGTTCATCTCGGAACCTGTCGCGGGCAGGGTCAGCACGGCCCCGAGTGGCACGGCATCACGGATGGGCGCCTGCTCCGAGCAGATGGTCCACGGATCTCCCTCGAAGGGAATGGCCGCGGCGATGAACTTGGTCCCGTCGAGCACCGAGCCACCGCCCACGGCCAGGAGGAAGTCGATGCGCTCGGCCCGGGCGAATTCGACGGCGCGCATCAGGGTGTGATAGCGCGGATTGGGCTCGATCCCGCCGAAGGTGAGGATCTCGAAGCCATCGAGGGCCTGCAGGACCTGGTCATACACCCCGTTGGCGCGGATGCTGCCACCGCCATACGTCACGAGCACACGAGCCCCGGGGGGAATCTCCTCGGCCAGATGGGCGATCTGCCCCCGCCCGAAACGGATCTTGACGGGGTTGCGATGTACGAAGTTCTCCACGCAGGCCTCTCCCTCTGGCTGGATGCCGGGACGCATCCAGCCTAAGCGCCGGACGGTCCTGGCGGCAAGCCGCTCCGACCGGGGGAATTCCTGGACGGGAAGCAGGGGTAATCGACCCACTCGAGGGTATAGCAGAAACACCCAACGGGGCATCATGATGACCGTTCCTGAACCCCGTACACCGGAGAGGCCCGTCACATGTCCGTTCCCCGCCCGCTGATCCTGCTTCCCCTCCTTGCCCTGACCGCGACCGTCACGGCATGTCCCGGAGCAACCTCCACGAATCAACCCTCTCCTTCGACGACCGCCATGGCCACCATCACCGGGGTGGCCGTGGCCCCGATCGACCAGCTCACGAACGTGGATCGGCTCACGACGGTGGCCCCCGTGACCGCGGCGGACACCGCGGCCCTCACCACCGTGGCGCCCCTCACGACCGTGGCCCCGTTCCGGGTTCAGGGGTCCGGGATGCCGGACCACGGTTACGTGCCCCAGGCGACGGTCAGCGTCCTCACGTCACGTTTCGAGCGTCTGTCCGAGATTCCGGTCCACCGGACCGACGCCACGGGCAGCTTCCGCCTCGACATCCCTGCAGGTCGCCCCCTTTTCCTGAACATCGATTACGGTTCGGGGACTCGATTCCTGTGCCTGTTCGCCTACGTCAAGGCCGATGCAGGAACCACCCGTCGCCTCCACGTGAACGTGCCTACGACGCTGGCCGCCACCTTCGTGCGGAACCGATTCAAGGATTCGCCCGCTCTCGAGGCCCTGGACTGGGAGCTCATGGACACCCTGACGACCAGAGTTGCCAGTAGCCTCACCGCAGGGAGCATGACCTCCATCCCCGACCTGTCCAGCCCGGGGGATGTCCTCGCCCACACCGAAGAGCTCGCGAAGTCCCATCCGCTGCTTGCAGGAGTCCTGAACGTGATCGCGAACCGTCTGGCGCGCTGAGTCGGATCGGGCGGGTCATTTCTCGTGTCTGCGGTCATCAGCGGAAGAGCGACCTACTTCGACGGCGAGCGCGCGGCCGCGCGAGAGGTCGATGTCGATCTGCGGGCCGAGGGGGTTGCCCTCACCTTCGAGGACCGGAGTACGGCCTTCTGGTCACGTGAGGAGATCCTGACGACCCCCCTGGGTCCCGGTTCAGCGAACGGCCTGGTCCTCGCCTACGAGGGCCCGGACCCCCGCGGGGCCTCGATCGTCCTGGAAGAGGTCCGGCTCGTCCGGGGCTGGCAGAGTCTGAGCAAGCGAACCGGCCGCGAGCGGCCGATATTTGACCCCGGGGATGTACGCCGCACGCTCCAGATGTTGGCGTTGATCGCGGTACTGGCTCTCCTGATCGCGCGAGGCCTGCCGATCCTGGGCAGGGCATGCCTGCCGCTGATTCCCCTCGATCTGGACCGGGCGATCGGAAAGTTCGCCGTCCAGGACATGCGCAAGCCAGGCAAGTTCGAATTCGAGACACTCCGCGTCGGCGCTCTGGAACAGTTGCTCGCCCGACTCACGCGACAGCTCGAACATCCGCGAGGCTTCACGTACCGTCTCACCTTCCTCACGGACAAGCAACTCGTGAATGCTTTCGCCACGCCCGGTGGCGAGGTGGTCGTGACGCAGGGCATCGTCTCACTGGCCCCCTCGGCCGAGGCCCTGTCCGGGGTACTCGCGCACGAGATCCAGCACGTGGAGCATCGCCACGGCACGACGGCCATGCTCCAGACCCTCGGTCTGGCGCTGTTCCTGCACGCGCTGGGCCTGGGCGATCTGAACCTCGTCCACGAGTTGGCCAGGACCTCGTATGGCCGGGGGCTCGAACGGCAAGCCGATCTCGAAGGGGTCGAACTGCTGCTGCGGGCACGTATCGACCCGCACCCCCTCTTGGACCTCTTCGAGCAGATGGAGAAGTCACACGGGAAGTCCGAGAGTCCGGCCTGGCTCAGGGACCACCCGACCATGGTGAGCCGCGTGAGCGCCATCCGCCGGAAAATCGGCGATCGTCCGGAGACCTTCGAACCCCTCGACCTCGGGATGCCGTGGTCGGAGATCCAGAACAGGCCGGTACCTGGTCAGTCGTGAAACGTTCGCCCCCCGGGTACAAGCGCCAGGGCCCTCTGCCGTCAGGAGACCAACTCATGCTTCACGTGCCCTTCCGGATCGCGATCGCCCTGCTGCTCCTGTCCCCCCTGCCGGGCTGTCCGAACGCCGCCCCCCCCTCGACCGGTACCGGGAGCGGACTTCCTGGCACGGGACCCTCGTGGGGTGCCACCGTGGCCATCACGGGGGCCGCGATCGCCCCGGCGAATCAGCTCGCCACCGTCGCCCCACTGGCCCCGGGCTCGGTGGCTGGACTGGCGACCGTCGCTCCCCTGACGACCGTCGCGCCCCTCGCAACCGTCGCGCCCTGGTTCATCCAGGCCGCGAGACCCTCCGTGGACCTCGGCGCCATGGCCTTCGTGCCCGGGGCCACCGTCAGCGTGCTGGGGCATGACATGCGGCCGCGTACGGACATCCCGTCCGTCCGGACGGACGACCGGGGCCTCTTCAAGCTCGATCTGCCCCGAAACGTGCCCCTGTTCATCCAGATCGAGCAGGGCTCGGGGAAGGTCCTCCGACTCAAGACGTTCGTGCGCGCCACGCCGGGCCTCGCGAACCAGGCCCTCCTGGTCAACGTCCCGAGTACGATGGTCGCGGCCCTGGCAGCCCGACAGCCCGACGCCAGACGTCTGAACCTGACCTGGGCCACGCTCTCGAAGGTCCAGTCGGACCTGGTCGATGGTCTCGATCCCGATGAAATCCCCGACCTGGGGGATGACGCGGACATCGAGGACCAGCTGGCCGAGGAACTGGCAGAGGATGCCGACCTGGATGATCCTTTTGAAGCTCTGTCCCTCGAAGACCTCGATGACGAGGAGCTCGACGACGAACCGATCTACGACGAAGACGACTGGGATATCGACCCGGAGAGCTGAAGCGCAAGGTGATCCCTGGCGTCAAGATAGAGACACCCCTTACCGAAAGGAGCCACCTTTTGCAACTTCACGTCGCGAAAGATCTCAACAGCGAAGTGCCCCGCAGCCCCTACGAGGAACTCGACGGCATCCCCTGGCTTCCCCGCCTGATCGACAAGGCGCGGGCCATGCTGGCAGGCACCCTGGGAGATTACATCCCGTATCCCTGCGGGGGGGACCGGGGGTTCCTGGCCACGGTCGGGATCATACCGGAGGCTCTGCGCGAGGTGATCGCAAGCGGGGCCGACGATGCGGCGATCGCAGCCTGGGTCCGCGAGAACTGGACGGCAGATGCCGAGCAGCATCTCGAGGACTATCGGACGCGCCACCGCGGCCCCGTGGCCCCCGAGAATGCCGAATATTTCGCCGGGGCCAGGGCCGCGCTGGCCGCGGAACGCCCTGGCCTCGATCTCTCGAGCATCGACAACTTCTCGAAGCTCATCTGTGCCGAGGAGGGTCATCCCCTCCCCTGACACGGGGCTCAGAGGAAGCGGGCGACCGTCTCGACGGCATGCCGTCCGGAAATCGCACCCTCCTGGCCGGGCCAGCCGAGGGCGACGAGCGCCAGCACGGGCCGATGGGCCGGGATGTCGAGCAACGCCCTCACACGGTCCGGTTCGAACCCGAGCATCGGCGAGGTGGCCAGTCCGAGAGACTCGGCGAGAAGCAACAGGTAGCCGAGGAAGATGTTCCCCTGGCGAGCACCCCAGTCCTCGAGCGACTCCCCACTCAGCCCCTCGAAACTGCCGAGGATCCGCCTGGCCCGCTCCTGGCGCTCGGGGCCCTCGAGCCCGGCGGGAAGCACCTCATCGATGCGCTCGAACGTGTCCTTCATGTCGGTGGTCAGCACCAGCACGGCCGGAGCGGACTTGACCTGGGGCTGGCCGAAGGCCGCCTCGCAGAGGCTCGCGCGCAGTTCGGCATCCTCGACGACGACGAGGCGCCAGGGCTGCAAGTTGAAGGCCGAGGGGGCGCGGCCCGCCACGCGGAGCAACTCACCGAGCAGGTCACGGGAAACCGTCTCTTCACGGTATTGACGGATGGAGCGACGACGCTCGGCGGCGATGGTCGCCGTCAGGGTGGCAAGGGGAGTGGCTGAAGACATGGAGGCTCCTCGGCTGGACGGACCGGGAGCCCGCTGTCGAAAATGGCAGGTCCTGGGTCGAAAGCCCCTCCCGGACCCGATCAAGGTGGCATGGCAGCGCAGGATCCGTCAACCGGCCATGCCAGGATCAGGACCGGTTCGAGAGCATCGTCCGGGCCGTGACCTTGTGACTCACCTCGAACAGCGCTGCAGCCAGCCCCTCGATGTCCTCGCGACCGACGAGGATCTCGCGCCAGGTGGACGGGACACCATCCCGACCATAACAGGCCCCCGCGAGCTGACCATAGATGGCCCCTACCGTATCGGCGTCGTCTCCGAGGTTGGCCGCGAGCAGCGCGCCCTCGGCAAACGAACGGCTGTTGTGGAAGGCCCAGAGTGCGGCCTCGAGCGAACTGGCGACCTGGCTCGCCGCCCTGATCTCCGGCGGCTCACGGTGACGGAAGGATCCGGCTGCGATCGCCTGGATGGCCGGATGCAAGGGATCGCGGTCGTACATGCCCGGGATGGGCTGGTATCCACCGGCCTCGAGCAGGGTCTCCCGGGGCACCCCCCGGAGGGCGCCGACGAGCAAGCCTGCGAAGTAGCGGCATGCGTCGATGACCACGGGGGCGGCATGGGTGGTTCGCGAATGGTCGGCGGCCAGGGCGATCGCCCGTGCAGGATGCGACGCGAAGGCCATGACGACGGGAGCCATCCGGACCAGCGACCCGTTCCCCGCCATCGCAGGGGCCGTGGAGCCGGCATACGGATCACCCGTCAGTTCGAACTGACGCAGGGCCAGCCGAACCGTCTGGCCGATGTCGAAACAGAATCCCTTGACGCTCCTGTAACCCCGCTGGTACCAGCGCAGCAGGATCGACATCTGATGCTGGGCGTCATAGCGCTCCTGCGTGACGAGGCTCTCGGCCACGCAGAGGGCCATCGCGGTATCATCCGTCCACTCCCCGGCCTTCAGGCCGAAGGGGCCACCACCGACCATGTCCGTGAGGGGCTCGAAAGACCCCGGAGACTTGAACTCGTTCGTCGTGCCCAGCGCGTCACCGACAGCAAGTCCCAGCAAGCAGCCCAGGTAGCGGATCAGGGTCTCGTTGCTCATGATGTGCTCCATTTCAGGCGATGCGGGACCGCGCATGTTTGACCTCATGACGAAACTACCCCCGTGAATCCCGGGTCACAAGTTCTGGACATCACGAGGATCGAGGACACCTGTCGTTACTGGCCCTCCACGCCCGTCCGTGCAAGCATGGATGAAGACTTCGAGCCCCAGGAGGACCCGCCATGATCGCGTTCCAGAACGTCACCCGCTCACACGGCAGCCGCATCCTGTTCAAGGACGCCGCGTTCCAGATCAACCCGGGCGATCGCGTGGGCCTGGTGGGTCCCAACGGGGCAGGGAAGTCGTCGATCTTTCGCCTCATCGTGGGCGAAGACCAGCCGGATGGCGGCAACGTCGTCATCCCTGAACGCTTCCGGATCGGCTACTTCTCGCAGGAGCCCGCCTCCGAGGTCGAGCTCTCCGTTCTGGAAGCGGCCCTGGGTGGGCAAGGCGGAGTCCGATCGCTCGAACTCCGCATCCAGGAGCTGTCCGAGCGTCTGGGCGATCCTGAGCTCGATGCCGATGCCATGACGACCCTGCTCGAAGAACTCGGGGAAGCCCAGGAAGCCTTCGAAGCCGCCGGAGGCTACGAACTGGAGTCTCGCGCCGCGATCGTCCTGGGGGGTCTCGGGTTCTCGCCAGAAGACCAGCAGAAGCCCGTCAAGGCCTTCTCGGGTGGCTGGCGCATGCGGATCGAGCTGGCGCGGGTGCTACTCTCGAGCCCGGACGCCCTGGTCCTGGACGAGCCGACCAACCACCTCGACGTCGAGTCGATCGTGTGGCTGGAAGAGTTCCTGGACCAGTTCAAGGGCATGATCTTCATGACCAGTCACGACCGGGACTTCATGAACCGGCTCGTGAAGCAGATCGTGGCGATCGAGTGGGGTGAGGTCCGCACTTACGGAGGCAACTACGACTTCTACGAGCGCGAGTCGGCCCTGCGTCTGGCGAACCTCGAGGCTTCCGCGGAGCGCCAGGAGGCCCTGCTCGAGAAGGAAGAGAAGTTCATCGCACGCTTCAAGGCCCGCGCCTCGCACGCGGCTCAGGTGCAGTCCCGCGTGAAGATGATCGAGAAGATGGACCGCATCGAGGTGCCCCGGGAGGCCAAGGCCGTCGAGTTCCGCTGGCCCCCGTGCACCCGGAGCGGCGACCAGATCGCCATCTTCGAGGGCGTGGGCAAGTCGTATGGCGATCGCCAGGTCCTCGGTAATGTCTCGTTCGAGATCAAGCGCCTCGATCGCATCGCGGTCCTCGGTATCAACGGCGCCGGTAAGTCGACACTGCTCAAGATCGTCGCGAGCGAGGTGGCGAACGATACCGGGAACCTCAAGCTGGGCGCCAGCCTCCAGATCGGCTACTTCGCCCAGCACCACACCGAGATCCTGGAGGGCAACCGCACGGTCTTCGAATGCGTGCAAGAGGTGATCCCGACGGCCGGTCGCGGCGTGGTCATGAACATCCTGGGATCCCTGCGGTTCTCCGGTGACGACGTGGATAAGCCCATCCGGGTGCTGTCGGGCGGTGAACGAACCCGCGTGGTCCTGGCACGGATCCTGGCGAAGCCCGTGAACTTCCTGATCCTCGACGAGCCGACGAACCACCTCGACATGCGCAGCCGGGACATCCTGCTCGAGGCGCTTCAGGCCTTCGACGGGACCATCCTGTTCGTGAGTCACGACCGTCACTTCCTGCGAGACCTCGCGAACCGCGTGGTGCTCGTCGATCGCGGCACGACAACCGATTTCCCGGGCGGGCTGGGGTACTTTCTCGAGAAGTCCGGACACAAGATGCCGGGTTCGGAGTACACGATCCGGATCGGCTGACGCGGGCTCAGATCGCGGCGGCGGCAGCCGGAAAACGGTTCTCGTTCACGATTTCCACGGTCACGGGACGCAGGCCAGGCTTCCGCCTGCTTGCCGGACTGGCCTGGAAGGTCCTGCGCGTGACGAGAATTTCGGCAGCGTTTCCGCAACTCACGATGCGGACCGGATACGGACCGATCCGGAGCGCCGAGAGCATCCCGTGAAGATCGGCCAGATCGAGATATCCTCTGCTACGCTCGAAACGCCACCGCTCCAGCCACGTCTCCTCACCCTCCACGGGCGAGAGAAAGACCTGGAATCGCAGACCATCTTCCAGGAACCGGGCGGCCGAATGCGCCACGGACATCCGCGCCTGCTCGTACAGTTCGAGCAACGGTGCGAGCCAGGGAAGGGTCTCGCCTTCCTCGATCCAGAACTGTCCCAGCCAGTGTCCATCGCGTTCCACCACACACCCCTCCTGCACGAAGAACCGGCAAGGCGACCTGTTCTGACCTTACTTGATCTGCATGGCCCCCTACATGTCATGACTGCCCCGACGTGAGCTGACACATGTCATCCAAGCAGGCGTGAACCCGATGGCTTCACCAAGTATTACTCGCATATTAACCATGGCTTAAGAAGCATACCGAACAAGATGGCGAAAACGTCTCCAGGACCCCGGAATGGCTCCGGATAGAAAGGATGTCTCATGCCGTCTCTCACCCTCGGCAACCGTACCCGGAACGTGGAATCCGTCGTCCGGATCCGCACGGGAAATGACTGGGAAGCCCGCCGAGCCACGATGTCGGATGGTGCCGACAACGTCACGTTCCGGATAGGAAACGCGACGCACATCGCCTCGCACCGCGGCATGCGCCTGGATGGCCTCAAGACGGGTAGC